>NZ_BOQE01000001.1:3445000-3745000 GCF_023705585.1 Collibacillus ludicampi | reverse complement strand
GCGCGCTTTTCCTTTCTTTTGTCAGTACCCGCGATCCTAGGGGCGACATTCATGGAAAGCAAGAAATTGTGGGAGGGGAACGCGGGGGGTTTTGCCATCGGCCTTCCGGAAATCGCAGGTACTTTGGTTGCCGCGATTTCGGGTTACATTGCGATTCGCTTTATGGTCAAGCAGATCGTGGAGCGTTCGCTTAAACTGTTTTCTTTGTATGTCTGGATGGTTGGGGGATTGATCCTGTTCGATCAAGTGTTTACACATAAGTTTTTTCCGCCGCTTTTTTAGGGGGACCGAGTTACAAAGGATGAAACGTAAAGCCCGGCATCCAATGCCGGGCATCATTTATGTGTATCATTTTCTTACCGATCCCTCACTCTTGACATCCAGAAGATCACGCGTATACGACGAATCATGTAGATCGCAAGCGATAACACCAACGTGATCCCAATGATGATGATCCAATGATAAAGGGCTCCGAAAGCGATTTGTACATGTGATAAAATACCTGTTGTCGACTGCGCACCATTTGAAAAGGGAGCGAGAACTGTTGCTTCCGCTTGCCCCATACCCATGTTGTATAAGATAACCGTAATGATCGCTGCGAGCACGGCATGCAGGATTCTAGCGATTACATAAGGGGTGAAGCGGATGTCTGTACCGGTTAAAACGGAAGCGACCTGCGCAAACACAGATAGACCTGACCATGCGATGATCGCGGAAACGATAAGCAACTGTTGATTTAGAGATGCGGATGCCGCTGCCGCCTGTGCAGAACCGATATCGATTTCGAATAAACCGGAAAGAAAAGGGGTGACCAGGTCTTGATCAATTCCTAGCAGAGTAAATAATCCAGAGATTGGCCATGTGAATAAAGGGATGACACCTGAAAGCGTCAAAACTTTAATCAAAACAGAAAAGAAAATGATAAACCCGCAAATCATCAAAATGGTCTTTATCGAGTCATTGACAGCGTCTCCGAGAAGTTTGCCGAAAGGTCGTCCATCTTCTTCTCTAGCGCGGATCATTTCTTGATACGATCGAACAAAGAGATTGCCCTGTCTTCTTGGCTGTGGGACCGAATCATATGTATGTTTCGCGCCCCGTCCGTATAGTTTAAAAGAGACACCAACCAGGAAAGCGGCAATGTAATGAGCTACAGCGAGAAGCATTCCGAGAGCCGGGTTTTTAAACATGCCGACAGCAACGGAGCCAAACATAAACAAAGGATCCGCTGTGTTTGTGAATGCGAGTAATCGTTCTCCCTCAATCCTGCTGCACATCTTATTTTTTCGGAATTTTGCCGTTATCACCGCATCCATGGGATACCCTGCGGCCAGTCCCATCGAAAGGGCAAACGCTCCTACACCGGGAACGGAGAATAAGGGCCGCATAAGCGGTTCAAGAAGGACTCCCAGTGCGTGAACGACACCGATGCCGAGCATAAGTTCCGACAAAATAAAGAACGGCAGCAAAGCGGGAAAAACGGCGTCCCAGAATAGTTTTAAACCTGACATGGCCGCTTGAAACCCTTGTTCCGGATACAAGACGAGAGACAATGTCAGGAATACAATGACGAACGCCAAGAGCGTTGTCGTGGAACGTTTTGGCGGTGCGGACATAGGTGTCTCAGCTCCTTTTTCAATTCTTGCGAGGACTACCCCCCTTATCCATTCATATGAGGGAAAGGGTTGTTTATTCTTTGCGAGAGCTGCAGAAAAGAAGATTCGATAGGAGGAATAGAAATGACGGAGATGACGCTTGCACAGATGCAAAAGGAAGTCGATGATTATATCTCGCAGTTCAAGGAAGGTTATTTTCCCCCGATGTCACTGATCGTGCGCTTGGCGGAAGAATTGGGTGAGCTCGCGCGAGAAGTCAATCATCAATTCGGTGAGAAGAAAAAAAAGAGTACAGAAGCAGAAAGTTCGATCGCCGAGGAGATCGGTGATATGATGTTTGTTCTCACTTGTTTGGCCAACTTCCTTCAGATCAATTTGGCGGAAGTACATCAACAAGTTATGCATAAGTTTGCGACACGGGATGCCAACCGGTGGACGAAAATCGACACATAATCATGTCCGACCCTGCAGATTTTTGGTAAGATAGGAGCAAAAGAACACAAGGGAAGCGATTCATTGTTCTAGAAAGGAAGTGGGTGTGAGTTAATGGAAACGAAAGAACAAATTCGCGTCGTGGTTGTCGGACCGAGAGGAAAAATGGGCAGGGAAGTTGTACGCACAGTTCTTTCTGACCCTGAGCTGGAACTCGTGGGTGCCGTAGATCGTACTCTATCTGGTGTTGAAGTGGGACAAGCTCTTGGACTGCCGGAAACAGGGGTGATCTTGTCTACCAATCTAAATGAAACGCTTGTCGAAGCCAAACCGGATGTGATGATCGATTTTACCAATCCGAATTCGGTTAGAGCCCATGTTGAAGCTGCGATCGAATATGGAGTCCGTCCTGTGGTCGGGACGACGGGTATTACACAAGATGATCTGCGCAAGTGGGATGAAGCGTTGCGCAAACAAGAGATCGGTGGTCTCGTCGCGCCCAACTTTGCGATCGGGGCTATCTTGATGATGAAGTTTGCAGCGATTGCCGCACGGTACATGCCTCATGTGGAGATCATCGAGTTGCATCACGATCAGAAACTTGACGCCCCTTCGGGAACCGCAGTCAAAACGGCGGAATTGATTGCCAAAGAGCGCAAATCTTTGAGACAGGGACACCCGAATGAGGAAGAGAAGTGGGCGGGGGCACGCGGTGCAGAATTTGAAGGCATGCGCATCCATTCTGTACGTTTGCCCGGTTTTGTGGCACATCAGGAGGTCATCTTCGGCGGGGTCGGGCAAACCTTAACGATTCGACATGATTCAATCACGCGTGAATCTTTCATGCCGGGTGTCGCAATGGCTACGAAAAGAGTGATGACTTATGAGGGACTTGTCTACGGCTTGGAAAACTTGATCGATTAGAAGCGGGAGAGAAGTCGAATGAATATTGCCTTGATCGCACATGACAGGAAGAAAGACGAATTGGTGAACTTTGCTTTGGCGTATAAACATATTTTTGCGAAAGCCAGACTGTTTGCAACAGGAACCACGGGCACACGTGTACGGGAGGCCACCGGTTTGCCAGTTCACCGATTTTTATCCGGACCATTGGGCGGCGATCAACAGATCGGTGCGATGATTGCGCAAAACGAGATGGATCTCGTTTTATTCTTCCGTGATCCTTTGATGGCACAACCGCATGAACCGGATATCATCGCCCTTTTGCGGTTATGTGATGTGCATAATATTCCCGTAGCCACAAACATCGCCACGGCCGAACTTCTCATGAAAGGGTTCGAACGCGGGGATCTCGCATGGCGCGAGACGGTAAAAGGATGAAAAGGGCTGAACGGGCGGCCAGAAAAGTATTACAACGATTAGAGGAAGCCGGGTTTCAAGCGTATTTCGTGGGTGGCTGCGTACGCGATCAACTCATGAAACGGCCGGTTTCCGATTATGATGTAGCCACGAATGCCCGTCCGGAAGAAGTCCAGGCACTGTTTTCCCATACGATTCCAACGGGTATCCAGCATGGAACGGTGACCGTATGGCTTGAGGAGACGAGCGTGGAAGTGACCACGTTTCGCGTCGAAAGCCGGTATAAGGACTCTCGCCGCCCGGAACATGTGCACTTTGTCGATTCCTTGTACCTTGATCTGGCGAGAAGGGATTTTACGATCAATGCGATCGCACAGGATTTGAACGGTCGGTATTATGACCCATTTCACGGGATGGATGATTTGGCGTCGAATATGCTGCGTACAGTGGGCGAACCTTTTGAGCGCTTTCAAGAAGACGCGCTGCGCCTCTTGCGTGCCGTGCGATTTGCTGCCCAGTTGGGTATGCGGATCGAGAAAGAAACCTATGAGGCGATCTGCACACATGCTGGTCTTCTGTCACGTATCGCTGTGGAACGAATTCGTACGGAGTGGGACAAGATATTGTTGTCGAATGCGGCTTACGGAATTCAGCTTTTGCTGAAAACGGGATTATTCCCGTATGTCTTTTTTGATATAGAGGTTCCCTCCCCACAGATCCTTTCGTCTCTATCGCTGATTGAAAAGTTGCCAAAGAAATTGACTATCCGTTATGCCGCTTTGTGTGATCGGATGGGAATCAGGGAACAGGAGGCGGATCGTTGGCTTCGCAAGCTTCGACATGGCAAAAAGTTTGTGAGAGACATACTCTCGGTATTGCGCGCACTTCCAACTGGAGATCAATCGATATGTGACCTGTTGAATTGGGAAGATACAACGTGGAGAAACCATCTCTATCATGTTGGAAAGGAGGCGGCTGAACATGCCGCACAAATTCTTTCTGTATATGAGCCCAACGATCAGGCAACCATGGTTTACAATCTTTACAGGGCCAAAATCAGTCAACAACCGATTTGGACGATGTGTGATCTAAAGATTGACGGACATAGACTGCTGAATGAATTTCCCGACTTAGAAAGGAAAGGATGGTTGATCGGCGAGATTTTAAAGCATCTCGTCGGCGAGGTTTTACGCCATCCTCACAAGAATGATCCATATGCACTTCTTTGTGAAGCAAGAGATTTCTTGGAAAAGAATCGAGGTTCGCAAGAATGAGGGACAAGATTTTAAAGATATTGAGAGAACATCAAGATGAATATGTATCAGGGGAGATGATCTGTCAAGCGTGCGGGGTTTCCCGTACAGCTGTTTGGAAACATATACGGGAATTGGAAGAGAGAGGATATCAGATCGATGCGGTGCGCAATCGCGGTTATCGTCTTCTCTATTCACCAGATGTGGTCACGCCGGAGGAAATTATTTTAGGTTTGAAAACGGATGTGCTGGGCCGAGAGATCGTGTACCGCGATCAAGTAGCTTCTACGAACGAGTTAGCGACTGAACTGGCCTATCAGGGAGCTTCTGAAGGAACTCTCGTAGTTGCCGATCAACAAACGGGAGGAAGAGGCAGGCGCGGCCGAGCATGGTTTTCGCCTCCGGGCAAAGGAGTCTGGATGAGTCTGATCCTGCGTCCTAAGCTTTCTCCCGCATACGCGTCTCAATTGACGCTCGTGGCCGCCATTGCATTGAGCCGGGCTTTTTCTTCGTTAACAGGGCAACAAGCGGGAATCAAATGGCCGAACGACATCTTCTTTGGCAGTAAAAAATGTTGCGGCATTCTAACGGAAATGCATGCAGATCATGATCGGATTCACCATATCGTGCTCGGTATCGGGATTAATGTGAATATGGAATCCAGCGAGTTTCCCGAGGAGTTACGTGATATCGCTGTATCGCTGCGCATTGTGAAGGGTGAATCGCTCGTACGCTCGAAAGTCATACAAAGTGTATTGACTTACTTGGAGCCCTTATATCAGCAGTATGTCAGGGAAGGAGGGTTCTCTTCTCTGCGTGAAGAATGGAAACTGGAGAGCATCACGATCGGAAGAAACGTCCGCGCAGTGACACCTCGTGGCGAGATCGAAGGGACCGCCGTCGATATTGATGAAGCAGGAGCCCTATGTGTCATGACGGAGAGCGGGGAGATCGTACGTATCCATTCGGCAGAAATTCTTTTCAATTAAATACTGTACAGTAGATGTATGCTCGTGTATACTTGCGGTTGAGGCGGTATCGAAATGAACTGTACTCATGCAATACGTGATATGAACAACATCCATATTTCTGCTCTGAGCCGTAAGTGGACCGAGACAGAGGACAACGTACGAGAATGTCAGACCTTTCGTGACCTTAACGGCCTCGAAAGGTTTTTTTGTACAGTGGGAAAAGATAAACAGAAAGGTTCTCATGGTGAGGGGCAGGGAAGGGGGCTTCAAGTGTGCGCGACAAGTTGACTACAGTACGCATGCGCGAAATGAAGAAAGAAAAACAGAAAATTGTAATGGTAACCGCTTACGATTACCCGAGCGCCTTGGTTGCACAAACTGCGGGAGTCGACGTGATTCTCGTGGGGGATTCGTTAGGCATGGTCGTGCTCGGTTATGAAACGACCGTACCTGTGACGATGGAAGATATGATTCATCACACCAAGGCAGTTCGTCGCGGCGCGGCGAATACGATGATCGTTTCAGATTTGCCGTTTCTTTCGTATCATACATCGCCGGAAGATGCAGTGCGAAACGCAGGTCGTTTGCTCCAGGAAGGATTGGCGGATGCTGTGAAACTGGAAGGTGGCCGGGATGTCATTGAGCAAGTCAAACGGATCGTCAAGGCGCAGATTCCAGTCATGGGGCATATTGGCTTGACACCGCAGTCTGTCCATCAACTTGGAGGCTTCAAAGTACAAGGAAAAGATATCGTGGGAGCTAAGCGCATTCTCGAAGATGCTTTTCTCCTTGAAGATGCAGGCTGTTTCGCCGTCGTGCTCGAATGTGTTCCCAGTAAATTGGCCGAATTGATTTCCGAAAAACTCTCGATTCCTACGATTGGAATTGGGGCAGGGGAATCCTGTGATGGTCAGGTTCTCGTCTATCACGACTTGTTGGGAATCAATAATCGTTACTTACCAAAGTTTGCAAAAAACTATGCGAATCTTTTCACACAGATGGTCGAAGGCATTCAATCGTACGCCGATGAAGTGCGCAGCGGACGTTTTCCCACTGAAGATTACTCGTTTAAGATGTCCGATGAAATTTTGGCGGAAGTGAAGAAGGAGATGGACTGGAAGTGAAGATTTTCCATACGATTCGGGAAGTTCGCGATCATATCGGTGAACAAAAAAGGGAAGGCCGCACAGTCGGCTTCGTCCCCACGATGGGCTTTCTGCATAAAGGACATCTTTCCTTAGTTGCACGCGCGAAGCAAGAGTGCGATTTGGTCGTCATGAGCATCTTCGTCAATCCTTTACAATTCGGCCCGAATGAAGATTATGAACGCTATCCGCGCGATTTGGATCGGGATGCAAGGCTTGCTCGCGAAGCGGGTGTCGATGTGCTTTTTGCTCCACCCGTCGAGGAGATGTACCCACGCCCATCCTACACGTATGTCGAAGTCGAAGGATTGACCCAAAGCTTATGTGGGGAATCACGCCCCGGACATTTTCGCGGTGTGGCCACCGTGGTGACAAAACTGTTTCATATCGTCCAACCTCAGAAAGCGTATTTTGGACAAAAGGATGCTCAACAGGTACGCGTGATTGAACAGATGGTTGAGGACCTCAACATGCCGGTAGAGATCGTTGCTTGTCCGATTGTTCGCGAACCGGACGGGCTGGCTCTCAGTTCGCGCAACGTCTATCTCTCTCCGGAGGAGAGAAAACAGGCTTTGTCTTTGTACGCTTCGATTCGGGAAGTGGAAAAAGCGTTTGCCGAAGGGGAGCGTAACGCGGCACGCTTGATTCAGATGTCTGTCGATCGCATCAAGGCGGAACCGTTGGCGGAAATCGATTATGTTCGAATCGTCAATCGACGCACATTAACTGATGTGGAGACGATTCACGAGCCTGCGCTTTTCGCTCTGGCGGTACGCTTCGGAAAGACGAGATTGATCGATAATACATTACTACAACCGTAAAAGGGGATTCCTTCATGTTACGCACGATGATGAAATCAAAGATCCACAGAGCCATCGTAACCGAGGCAAACTTAAACTATGTCGGTTCGATCACGATCGATGAAGAAATTCTTAAAGCTGTAAATATACTGGAAAATGAGAGGGTGCAAGTCGTTAATAACAATAACGGCGCCAGACTTGAGACGTACGTGATTCCGGGGCCTCCCGGATCGGGTGTGATTTGCTTGAACGGTGCCGCCGCACGCCTCGTACAACCTGGAGATACGGTGATCATCATCTCTTATGCCTTGATGGATGAAGAGGAGGCTCGCAATCATAAACCGATTGTCGCGCTGATGAATGAAGATAATACGATCGCTGAATTGATCCACGAAGTTCATGGAACGATCCATAAATAAACCCATAGAAGTATATTCCCTCCCAAAATACGCACACTGGGTAGAAGACCCGTGTATGGGAGGGACATACCCATGTTCGACAAGCCGTTTGAACAATTGTTTCGTGCGGTTCATCGGATTGAAAAACAATTGGAAAAGGCGACGGACGCAGAACAGAAGCAGATCCTTGCGGAAGAATTAATCGCGTTACGCAATGCATGCGATGCGTTTGTGGAAAAGTGGTTGGCATTTGAAGAACGCGTGGCTTTCCTTGGTGAAAAATTTGGCTTGCAGTTGGACGGAGGATTGTCAGCTCAAGAAATCGAAGGTTTACATAAATCTTGGTCAGAAATGACAATGACGCAGGGAGAACATTCATTTCTGTCCGAACATCCATCCGCTCATCCCGAAACATTCGCACAGGAGATATTGGAATTGATCGACAAGGTTGCAGACGACGAATCGGCTGCAAAGAAGGTGCAGAGCAAGTTTCTTATTGTCCCGGAGATCTCTTTCCCCAAACTGAACGAAGAACAGTTAATTCGCGCATTCCGGCGCGGGATGGGCTTCTTCGATCTGCTTATGTTCAGGGAAGCGATCGATGAATTTGAACAAGTCGTGCGCTTGGATTCCGATTTCGTGATTGCACGCCTATATTTGGCACTTGGTTATTTGGGAAAACAAGATTATGAAAATGCGACACGACATTTACGCCTTGCGGCCATCGGTGAGAGCAATCCCTTTATCGATGCGACCATACATAATACGTTCGGTCACATTTACGCGGCACAGGGGCAGTACGTTGACGCGGCTAGAGAGTTCGCGCAAGTGGTTGAGCATGTTCCCGGTTTCCGCGACGCATACTTTAATTTGGCCGTGTGCTATTATAACGTAGGAGATTTTCGTAATGCGTTGTATGCTTTTGAACAAGCGGCTGATCTGGAAGATGACTGGGAGGCGGAACGATTTATCGGTTACGCATGGATCCGCTTAGGCTACCCGGATAAAGCATTGCCCCATTTTGAAAAAGCATACCGCCTGAATTCTTTGAATGAACATATTCTTCTTGAGTTGGCCGATCTGTATCAGAGTCTTGGGTATATTCAAGCGGCTCAATCCTTATTGAGAAAAGCTCATGAATTTTTTCCTCATAACGCAGAAGTGGTGGGGGGGCTTGGTTGGCTGGCGATGAGGGAAGGGCATTTTGCTACCGCTATCGCTTTGTTCAAGAAGCAAATCTCTCTGAGTCCGAATCACCAACAGGCTCTGTTTAATTTGGGATGGGCATGTCTCAAAACAGGAGAATTAGCTTATGCAGATCGCTGTTTTCGCGACATCTTGCGTAAGAATCCCGATCATCCTTACGCGCTCGCGGGAATGGCTCATAGGTTATGGTTGCTCGGCGATCATAAGGAGGCAAAAACGAGATTTCTCGAATTGAGCCAAGGAGCAACACATGAAGCGAGAAAACTCGGGAATTTACACCTGGGGCGTTTAGCGATGGAAGAAGAACGTTACCAACAGGCGATCCATTATTTTAATGCAGCCCTTCTGTACGATCGTTCCTGTGTGGAAACACATTTTTATAAGGGACTTGCACATCTGGCGATCGGCGAACGGATGGAAGCCGAGCGATGTTTTGAAAATTGCCGGATGAAAGGAAAGAGGTTGTTGTTGCAACAAGTGAAAAAGTAACAGTGGATGCAAACGGGAAAATGATTTCCCGTTTTTTCTTGCAGGAATATGTAAATGATATGACGAAAATATTATTTTCGTTCATTTCTTCAACTCCGAGGTGATTGACCATGTCGGAGACATACGTGGTACTTGATTTCGAGACGACGGGTTTTTCTCCCAAGCGTGATCAGATCATTGAGATAGGCGCTATTCGCATTGAGAACGGTATCATAACGGATACATTTCATACCTTGATTCAACCGGGATGCAAGATTCCGCAAGTGATAAGCGACTTGACCGGCATTCGCGACGAAGACCTGAGCGAAGCACCCGGAATCGAAGACGTGTTACCCGATTTGCTTCGTTTTCTTGACGGAGCTGTCGTGGTCGCTCACAACGCTTCTTTTGACTTGGGTTTTTTGAACCATACACTTGAAGAAAACGGGTATCTTCCCTATTCGGGATGGTATATAGATACGGCAGAGTTGGCCCAGATTTTATGGCCGCGGGAGACGTCATACGCCTTAGAGGCTTTGAGCCGAAATCACGGACTTCATCATGAGCGGCCTCACCGAGCATTATCCGATGCAAAAGTTACGGCTGAGATATTTTTGAGGTTGATGAATCGGGGGAAGGAGTTACCCCTCTTAGTCCTGCAGCAGATCTGTGCACTGATGGAGGCGGCAGGATGGGAGTTATACCCTTTATTTGCTAAGTGGATGGAAGATCCGCTAAAGCTTCAGCGCGCGGATGTTCCCGAAGATTGCAGTGTGATTGAACAATTGATGCATCGAGTCGTCGAAGTCCCGGAGAATGACAGGAAAGAAGGGGAAACATCCGATTCATTCAATCAGGATCAAGTCGTACAGATACTTGCGAATGGAGGCCCTCTGTCCCGTCTTTATGATCATTATGAAGAGCGTCCTGCCCAGTTATCCATGATTCGCATGGTCGCACGTGCCTTTCAGGAACGAAAACACGGGATGATTGAAGCGGGGACGGGGACGGGCAAATCGCTCGCCTATCTGGTTCCAGCCATCTATTATGCGAAGACAAGTGGCCAGCGTGTCATCGTCGCAACGCATACAATCAATCTACAGGAACAATTAAAAGAGCGGGATATCCCCTTATTGAAGAAAATTCTTGATTTTCCTTTTGAAATATCCGTTTTTAAAGGGCGCAATAATTATGTCTGCATGCGTAAAGTCGCGACGGGCATCAATAGCTTGGGCTTGATGGACGACAGGGAGGAGCGCAAATTCTTCCTTCGCATGTTAACGTGGTTGATTGAAACGGAAGCGGGGGATCGGGAGGAACTCACGTTATACGGCCAGCAGGCGGAACATTGGCATCGCGTGATGAGTGATGCCAATTCCTGTATCAACAAACAGTGTCCCTGGTTCAAAAACTGTTATTATCATAAAGCGAAGGCACGAGCGCAACAGTCAGATGTGGTGATCACGAACCATTCGCTTATTTTTACGGATATCAAAGCGGAACATAACGTCTTGCCGGGTTTTACGCATCTTGTCATCGATGAAGCCCATCATTTGGAAGATGAAGCCACACGCCATTTAGGGGACGAGGCGAATTATTTTCAATTGACAGGCGCGTTGAATCGTTTGGCGCGCGATCATAAAAACGGACTTCTCGTACAACTGCAAAAATATATTTTGTCTGAAGGAGAAGGAAGTATGTTTTCTTCCCTGCTCGGCCCGATCGAACGGATGCGCGAGCAGGTTTCGGTCGTGCGCACACATGTGGAGGAATTGTTTCGTCTCATTCATACCTTTACGTTACAGCATGCCTCAAATCAAGACGCGGGTCGTTTCGTTCTCCGCATCCGTGGAGAATTTGTAGAGAAAGAGGAATGGGAAGGAATTCTTTCCGCTTTCTCGAACTTTCAAACCGAAGTCACCACCTTGCGAAACACGATGAAAAAGTTGGAAGATCAGTTGGACGACTTGCCTACCGACGATTTAATTATAGGAATGGTTACCGATATTACGGGCCAAGTGAGAGAAGTGGATCGCCAGTGGTCAACGATGGCCAAATTTTTTAAAGGTGCAGGAGAGGAACAAAATGCGGTTCTATGGATTGAGGCGGAAGAGAAAAGCACAAGGCCCGTCGCTTATCTCTATACGGCGCCGATTCATGTAGGGCCTCTGTTACACGAGTTTCTTTATAATAAAAAAGAGTCGGTGGTTCTGACATCCGCCACGCTGACAGTGAATCAGACTTTCAAGTATGTGGCGGATCGTTTGGGTTTAACGGCGAGTGAGGAGAATGGCAGGCTCTTGACACTTGCTCTGGAATCGCCGTTTGATTATAAAAAACAGGCATTGTTGTGTGTTCCGTCCGATGTGATGCCAGTACGCGACGTTCCGGAAGAATCGTTTGTCGCCTCTTTGAGCGAGTCGATCACTGCGCTCGCCAGGATCTCGCAGGGAAGGATGCTGGTATTGTTTACATCGCACCGCATGTTACGCGATACGTATTTGTTGGTCAAGCCGAAGCTTGCGGAACACGGGATTCAGTTATACGCGCACGGAATCGACAGTTCTTCCAGACATCGCTTAGTGGCCGAATTCCAAAGGCATCCTCGCGCAGTTCTCTTTGGTGCAAACTCCTTTTGGGAAGGGGTGGATATTCCAGGTGAAGATTTGTCTTGTTTGGTCATCGTGCGTTTGCCTTTCTGGCCCCCGAACCACCCTGTAGTCGCCGCACGTACGGAAGCGCTGGAAGCGGCGGGAAAGAACGCATTTATGAGCTATTCGGTTCCTCAGGCGATCGTTCGATTCAAACAAGGGTTTGGCCGACTCATTCGCTCCAAACGAGATGTCGGGGCGATCGTCGTCTATGATCGGCGCATCATTGATGCTAGATATGGCAGGCATTTTATCCGTTCGCTTCCGGGGCCTTGGTTTTATCAAGGGACAGAGCGCGAAATCTGGAAAGTGATTTACAATTGGTTGAAGAAAAAAGAGGTCGAGTCTCACGAACATTAATTACAGATCAACAGGAATTACCTTTGTTATAAAGAAATATATAAAATAATAAAAAAGGGGGGGAATCATCTGCAACAAAAAAAAATCAAGATCTCTGAAGCTGTCGTTGGTAGATTACCTATTTATTTACGTTACTTACAACATTTGCAAGATATGAATATTAAAAAAGTTTCCTCTCATGAACTAGGGCAAAAGTTAGATATGAACCCGGCCCAAATTCGCAAAGACTTGGCTTATTTCGGCGAGTTTGGGAGGAAAGGGATTGGTTATGAAGTATCCTATTTAATATCGAAAATCAAAGAGATTTTAAAGATTAACCGGCATATAAATGTCGGCCTCGTCGGGGCGGGCCATCTTGGGATTGCATTGTCAAACTATAACCGATTCACCCGTGAAAAGCTGTCGATTGCCGCCATCTTCGACGCGGATCCAAACAAATGGGGGATGTCGGTTGGTCATCTGAAAGTACAACCGGTCTCCGAGTTACAGGAGACTGTCAAAGAGAAAGATATAAAAATGGGAATTATTACGGTACCTGCTACCGAAGCGCAGAAAGTCGTCGATCAATTGATCGCTGCAGGAGTTACTGCGATCTTAAACTTTGCTCCCGCAACGTTAAAGGTACCTTCACACGTCCATCTACGGAACGCGGATTTGACAACTGAATTACAATCACTCGCGTATTATGTGGATTAACAGACAGGCCACCCACCATCGGTTGGGAGTGGCCTGTTATTATTTTTCTCGTTCTCGCGCAAGATAAACGTACAAAACTACTTGATGAGAACGGGGGATCTTTCATGCATACGATGTGGAAAGGATCGATCTCTTTTGGGTTAGTGAATGTACCGATTAAGATGTATGCGGCTACCGAGAACAAAGATGTGACTTTCCGTTATCTTCATAAAGAATGCCATACACCGATCAAATATGTCCGCATGTGTCCAAATTGTAACCGAGAAGTCGAATGGGATGAGATCGTGAAAGGTTATGAATATCAGCCTGGGCAGTATATACTTTTTGAAGAAGAAGAGCTGAAGGAATTGGCGCCCGGAAAGGAGAAAACGATCAATATCGTTGAATTTGTTGATCTGAAAGAAATCGATCCTATTTTTTTTGACAAAAGTTATTATCTGGTATCCGATGAAACGGGCAATAAAGCTTACTCGCTTCTGCGGAATGCGATGCGGGAAACGGGCAAAATAGCGGTCGCCCGCATGACACTGAGAACCAAGCAGAATCTCTGTGTGATTCGCTGTTATGAAAACGTATTGGTTCTGGAATCGATTTTCTATCCGGATGAAGTGCGGTCTACCGCTTTGCTTCCGCAACTACCTGAAGTTTCGATTGAAGAAAAAGAGATGCAAATGGCGACTCAATTGATCGAACAATTATCCGTTCCTTTCGATCCGACAAAGTATACGGATGATTATCGTAATCGCCTTCTCGAAGCGAAGGTGCAAGGACAAGAAATCGAAGTGACTCCGGAACCCGCACAGGGGCGCGTGGTCGATCTGATGAAAGTGTTGCAAGAAAGTTTGCAACAAACGCGCGGACGTAAGCCTGAAGATCAATCCCAATGGCAAAAAGCGGTCGGCGATGAACAAGAAGGGAAGCAACCGCGCCGCAGGAGAAGGCGAGCGAATACATAAATACATCTTATTTTAATTGTCCCCTTATTTTACATTCCCGCACAGGTACTTCGATAAACCCTTGGATGGAAGGTTGACGTAGGGAACGACCTTCCTTCCATTCCGAATATTTTATTTTCACTGTAATAACCGGTTGAACCCAGAATGCATCCGAATATCTTTCCGGTTTGTTGACAAAAGGGCGTTCTTTGACGACGAGCGGTTTTAAGATTTCAGTCAGAGCTCTCCATTCCTCGCGAGATATCTTCCCGGTTCCCGTGTGGCCGATGTACCAGAGGTTTTCTTCATCGTCGTAGAGTCCTAACAAAACGGAATTGACAACTCCGCCGCTTAACGTGAAGCCGCCGATAACCGCATGGAGATCCCGATAATTTTTGATCTTCAGCCAAAGATCTTTCTTCTCTCCGATTACATAGGGAGAATCCGCTCTCTTAGCTACGATTCCTTCCATTCCGTGTTGCCGCATCACGTCGAACAGTTCTTTCCCATGATCATGAGACGAAACCAATTGCACATGAGGATGAGAGCGAATGATCTTCGACAGGATTTCGCTCCTTTCATGCAAAGGCAGACGGTTTAACCAATCACCGTCCTTATAAATGATATCGAAGATCATGTAAGTCACAGGCACGACTTTTTGCATGCGTTTCACTTTTTCCAGCTGGCGAATGCCGTCCCTTCGCATCACTTCATGGAAGGAGGGCTTACCGTCCGATCCAAGTGCGATGATTTCGCCATCCAAGATGACGGAATCAGCTTGACAGTATGATCGAACATCTAAGATTTCCGGAAAATGCATGGTTCGCTCATTCAATTTCCGGTTATACAGGCGGACTTCACGACCATCGAAATAGGTTAACACGCGGACACCATCCCATTTTATTTGTGCTATCCAGTTTTCCCCATTGGGGATGATTTCGCTGCTCACAGGCTCCATGGGTATGATCGGTTTCATTGTTCACCTCAGGCGGATAAGATTCATACAGCTTAGTTTAACCAATGAACGGGTCTTACTTTGTATCCTTTTCCCTCGCTTGTACAAAATATTGTTAGCTGATGAAAAAGGAGGAGAATGGGGTGTTTCGGAAAACTGCGGGGGAAGTACTCATCGATTTGTTAATTGAATGGGGCGTTGATCACATTTATGGAATGCCCGGGGATTCGATCAATTCCATCATCGAACCGCTCAGGAAGGCGCAGGACAAAATCAAATTCATCCAGGTTCGTCATGAGGAAGCGGGTGCTTTAGCAGCTGCTTCGTATGCCAAATTGACCGGGAAAATCGGTGTTTGCATGGCGATCGCCGGGCCTGGTGCGGTTCATTTGCTCAATGGTTTGTATGATGCAAAACTGGATCGGGTTCCTGTTTTAGCGATTACAGGGCAGGTTGAATCTGACTTATTAGGGACAGATTTTTTTCAGGAAGTCAATTTGGAGAGGATGTTTGATGACGTAGCCGTTTACAATCAACGGATCATGTCTGCAGAACAACTGCCGGCTGTCGTCAATCAGGCGATCCGGATGGCTTATACGAAACGGGGGGTGGCGGTATTACCGTTTCCGGACGAGATTCCTCGATTTGAGGTGGGAGCGGAAGCCCGTTTTACCAGCTCTTTTTTTACGATGCCTGAATTGTTTCCTAGGGAATTTGATTTGGAAAAAGCGAAAATTGTCTTACGTCAAGCCGAAAGACCGGTCATTCTCACCGGAAAGGGGGCTAAGGGGGCGAGAGATTCTTTGATCGAATTTGCCGATCATATCGCGGCTCCGATCGTCTTGACACTTCCAGCGAAAGGCGTCATTCCGGATGAGCATCCGTATTGTATCGGAGGGTTAGGTCTCATCGGCACGAAGCCGGCATATGAAGCGATGAGAAATGCAGACACATTGATCATGGTCGGTACCTCTTATCCGTTTACCGCTTTTTTGCCCGAACGTGCGAAAACGATTCAAATCGATACGGATCCAGTACAGATTGGTAAACGATACCCAGTTGATGTAGGTCTTGCCGGCGATGCGAACAGAACCCTGAAATGGTTAACGCAGCAACTAGACAAACGTCATGATCGTACATTCTTGGAACACCATCAAAAATTAATGAAGGAATGGTGGGAGACACTTGATCGACAGGAGAAAGATCTTTCAGTTCCCATCAAACCGCAGCGGGTGATTCATGCGTTGCAGAAGGTTGCGAAGGACGATGCGATTCTGTCAGTCGATGTGGGAAATGTCACCGTTTGGATGGCTCGCCATTTTCGAATGAGAAACCAACAATTTGTTATATCCAGTTGGTTGGCGACACTCGGTTGCGGATTGCCAGGTGCAATTGCCGGTAAAATCGCGTTTCCCGATAAACAGGTGTTTGCAGTCTGCGGCGATGGCGGATTCGGGATGACGATGAACGATTTTGTTACGGCCGTCAAATATCGATTGCCGATCGTGGTTGTCGTTCTCAATAACCATAAAATTGCGATGATCAAATTCGAACAAGAGGTCATGGGGAACGTCGAATTTGGTACAGACTTGACGAATCCAAACTTTGCAAAATACGCGGAAGCCTGTGGTGGCATCGGATATCGAGTGGAACGACCGGAGGAACTGCAGCCAGCATTTGAAGACGCCGTCTCACAAAAGAAACCCTGCATCATTGATGTGGAAGTAGATGCCAATGAGGCACCAATGCCGGCCAAAATTACGTTTGGTCAAGCGGCCGGCTTTCTCAAGCACATGCTGAAAGAATTGTTTGAGGAGAGAAAGCTCGACCTCCCTCCCTTGCGATAACATAACCGTCTCATGTTAGGATTTCAAGCGAATCAAAAGTCCGGAATACCAGGTCTCGAAAAAGCGAAAAATAGGTAAGAAATCAAAAGGGATGGGGGCTGAAACTTTTTTATGAAAATCGGGATTCCAAAGGAAATCAAAGCGTATGAAAATCGTGTGGCAATGACCCCTAGAGGGGTAGAACATCTGATCAAAAAAGGTCACCAAGTCATGGTAGAACAAGGAGCAGGCGTTGGAAGCGGGTTCGAAGATGAGCAATATGTGGCGGTTGGCGCGGAAATCGCAATGGATGCGAAAACGGTGTATGAATTTGCGGACATGATAGTGAAAGTTAAGGAACCTTTACAGTCGGAATATATGATGTTTAAAAAAGATCAAATTCTGTTCACTTACCTTCATCTTGCAGCTGATCAGCCGCTAACCGAAGCATTGATGAAATCCGGTGTAAAAGCAGTCGGCTATGAAACAGTAGAACTTCCCAACGGTTCTCTGCCGTTACTGGAACCGATGAGCGAAGTTGCCGGTCGCATGGCTCCGCAAATCGGCGCGCACTTTTTGGAAAACGCCCATGGCGGTCGGGGAGTTTTACTCGGAGGGGTACCAGGAGTTTCACCGGGTAAAGTTGTGGTCATCGGTGGCGGGACGGTTGGAGCAAACGCGGTTCAAATCGCTTTGGGCCTCGGTGCGCATGTCACCATTCTCGATATCAATGCAGAAAGACTCCGCTGGTTTACTTCGTCATTTCGTGGCGCGAATCTAGAAACGGTCATGTCAACACCGTTTTCCATTGCTGAGGCCGTTGCAAAAGCGGATTTGGTGATCGGTGCCGTTTTGATTCACGGGGCAAAGGCACCGAAACTGGTAACCGAGGAAATGGTAAAAAGTATGAAAAAAGGTTCCGTGATTGTTGATGTTGCTATTGATCAGGGGGGATCTGTGGAAACGATTGATCGTGTGACCACACACGAGAAGCCGACATACGAAAAGCACGGAGTTGTTCATTATGCGGTCGCCAATATTCCAGGAGCGGTCGCGCGTACATCGACATTAGCTTTAACGAACGTAACCCTGCCTTATATCGAATTAATCGCAGAGAACGGACTGGAGAAAGCGATAGAGAAAAACAAAGCTTTGCAAAAAGGCGTGAACGTTTATAATGGTGAAATTGTGTATCCGGCTGTTGCGGAAGCTCACGGCTTGAGCTCCAGTCAGTTAAAGGTGCCGATGGCATAATTTTGAGCGGCATCACGAATATACTCGATACAAAAGCATACGGCTTTTGCCAGGCTCCTGCCAACGTATATGGCAGGAGCTGTCTTTTTGAATACACATAAGGGTGTGATTCACACGCACTCAAACATTTTCTGCGACGTTATCGGCGAAAACCGTTTGCATGAACCCGAGGGATACTGAGACTTCTCTTGCTTCGTGTGCGAGTTTTCTGACAACATCGCTTGCGCTCTCGATGGATTCAATAAGCCCGACTGCTTGTCCGCAGTTCATCCATCCTTCATCCACTCGTCCTTCAATTGCAGCGATTCTGTTATTAACGCCCCGGATATACGGGAGGAGTTCCTCCACGGTCGGTTGTGTTTTTTCAAATTCGAGGATTTGTTCTGCAAAAGGTGATTTCAATACACGGGTGGCTCTGCCGATACTCCGCTCCATCACGACTGTGGCATCATCGCCAGCATGAACCAGCAAATTCTTGTAATTCTCATGGGCCTCACATTCTTTTGTGGCAACAAAGCGTGTACCTAATTGCACGCCTTCCGCTCCCAGCGCGAAAGCTGCAACGATGCCTTGACCGTTCACGATGCCGCCTGCGGCAACGACAGGGATTTGCACGGCGCGGGAGATTTGCGGGATCATACTGAACAATGTAAGTTCAAGCGGGCTATTATGTCCCCCAGCCTCGAATCCTTCACAGATGATGATGTCGGCTCCTGATTCTTGGGCTTTTAACGCGTGCTTGACAGACCCTGTCAGCACCATGACTTTCAATCCTGCTTCTTTAAAAATCGGAATGTACGGTTTCGGGTTGCCGGCGGAGATACTGATCGCTTTGAAACGCTCTTTGTTTTGCAAAATCGTCTCCACGACAGGATTCATATCCGAGTGTTCGCTGATCGGCAAATTGATCCCGAGTGGTTTATCCGTACTTTCACAAGCGATTCGTATCTGCTTTTTTAAGTTATCGATCGACCGTCCGGCAGTTCCGATTTGTCCCAATCCTCCGCCGTTAGATACGGCGGCTGCCAGTGCCCCGTTCCCTACATAGGCCAATCCCCCTTGAATGATCGGGTATTTGATGCCCAACAGTTCACAGACGCGATTTTTCATGAAAATTCCTCCATCAGTGTCAATGTTGCAAATCATCGATTGAACGTAATCTATGTTCATATGTTAGTATAACATTTCTTAGATTCTGGTTATATATTTGAAAATTCCAAACTATCGTTGTTCGTCAAAATCAACTATGTTATATTAAAGAAATGAAAACTGAATTTTATAATTTAGAACATTTGTTGCTTCTCTCACTACGAACGTAACAATAGTATGAAGTGTGAAAGATTAAGAAAAAAGAAAGTTCTTGATCATTACGGAAACATCGATGAGTGGTTAGATGCATGCATTTCGGAAATAGGCAGACTTCACGAAATCGATGAAGAAAGAGGGATTGGGATTATCTGCGTCTCTCATATGAGCAAAACGACCTGAGTACATAAAGGGGAGAATAAAGTGAAATTATTGACATTTCATTCAGAAAGCGGTCTGCAACTGGGCGTCAAGACGGATCGTGGCATTTTGCATGTAGCAAATGCGATACGTTCCCTTCACGCGAATGAGAATCTTCCGCAAACGCTTGAACAGGTGCTTGAAGGTGAGGATGGAGCGCGCGAAGCATTTGCCGCTTTTGTTCAACAAGCGCAAATAGATGGAAATGATGACATCTTTGTTGATGAGAATGAATTGAAACTTGGACCATGTGTGCCGAATCCCGGTAAGATCATTTGTATAGGTTTGAATTACCGCAAACATGCGGAAGAAACCAATATGCCCATCCCAGAGCACCCTGTGCTGTTTAACAAGTTCGCCAATGCGATTGCCGCACACGGAGACATGATCGATCTTCCTTCTGATGCGGAACAATTTGATTATGAAGCCGAACTGGCAATAGTCATCGGGAAAAAAGCGAAACGGGTCGCCAAAGATGACGCACTCGATTATGTGTTTGGTTACTGCAATGCGAATGACCTCTCTGCGCGCGATTTGCAATTTCGTACAAGCCAATGGCTTCTTGGAAAAAGCATTGATAATTTCTGCCCGATCGGACCTTATCTGGTAACCTCCGATGAAGTTGGGAATCCGAATGCACTTGGGATCCGATGTTATGTTAACGGTGAGCTACGACAAAATTCGAACACGTCCGATATGATTTTTCATTGTGATGAAATCATCAGCTATATTTCGCGGTATGTGACACTGCTTCCGGGAGACATCATCTTAACGGGAACGCCCGAAGGTGTCATTTTGGGCTTCCCAGAAGAACGACAAGTATGGCTGAAGGATGGCGATGAAGTCACGGTTGAGATCGATCGATTGGGACGGTTGACGAACCGGATGGGGAAGGGGATTTGACCCCCTTCTGTGCTGGACCGCGATGATTCAGCAACTGGTAATGGAGGCGAGGATAGAATGAATACATTGTACTTGGATTGTCACTTCGGAATCTCCGGGGACATGACGCTGGCAGCCCTCATCGACCTTGGGGCGGATCTCGATTACATCGAGAATCATTTAAAGTGCCTGCCTATCGATCCGTTTTCTATGCGAGTACATACTGTCGTCAAACAGGGAATCACTGCAAAAAAATTGCAACTGCAATTCGGGGCGTATGAGCACCAACATGAACACCAACATGAACACCAACATGAACACCAACATGAGCATCATCATGAGCATCATCATGAGCATCATCATGAGCATCATCATGAGCATCATCATGAGCATCATCATGAGCATCATCATGAGCATCGAAGGGCGGCCGACATTCTCGCGATGATCAGGGAAAGTGATCTTCCTCCGCGAGTGAAACAGCGAAGCATTGCAGTTTTTCAGGCAATTGCTGAAGCGGAAGCGAAGATCCACGGGATCGATGTGCGAGACGTACATTTCCATGAAGTGGGAGCCATGGACTCCATCATCGATATTGTCGGTGTATGTCTTGCGTTGGAGAGTCTTAACATCGATGAGATCTACTCGTCACCGGTGTCTGCCGGATATGGGTTTGCCCCTATGGCACACGGTTTGTATCCGATTCCTGCACCAGCAACGGCGGAACTCTTAGTAGGGATCCCGTTGACCGACCTACATGTTCAAGGAGAGTTAACGACCCCGACGGGTGCCGGATTTTTAAAAGCGTTGGTCAAAGCGTTTGGTCCTCTCGCCTCGATGACAATCGAACGCATTGGATACGGAGCCGGTGAGAAGGACTTCAATCATCCGAACGTACTGCGAGCATTTTTGGTAAAAAAGGCGAAAGACATGACTGAAGGAACGGATCAGATCGGAACGGGCGAACACAGTGAACAGATTTTCGTTCTCGAAACTCAGCTTGACGATATGACGGGAGAATCGCTCGGGTATACGATGGAAAGGCTTTTTGAGGCGGGGGCGCTCGACGTCTTCTACACGCCGGTATATATGAAGAAAAACCGCCCGGGGACTCTGATAACGGTGCTCGTTTCCCCAGAAGCGGCTGAACGATGTGAAGATGTCTTACTTTTGGAAACGACAACTCTTGGGATTCGTAGAAGCCGATGGACTCGCCGTATATTAGAACGGGCATTTCATACAATTGAGACTCCATACGGGCCCGTCAGGGTTAAGCAAGCGTTAATGGAAGGCCGTCTTGTTCACCGGGCTCCGGAATATGAAGACGTTGCAAAGGTAGCACGTGAAAACGGAATTGCTTTTCAGACGATCTATCAAGCGGCACTGCTTGAAGATGAACGGTGTACAAATACGTGAATAAAATCAATCCCTTGATTCAAAATCGGGGGATTGATTTTTTTTCTGAAATAAATTCCAAATAAAGATATAATGGAGGTGTGATACATGAGAGAAGAGGAAAGGGAAATTGAGAAATGGCTGGAGATTTCGTCTATTTGCAAAAGCACGGGGAAATCGCTACGATTTTTTTTAATCGTCCCGAGAAGCGAAATGCGTTGAATCTTGACATGTGGCTTTCCATTCCTGAACTCATGCAACAATGTGAGGAAGACGAGAATGTAAAAGCGGTGATCTTTCGCGGTGTGAATGAAACGGCTTTTGCTGCTGGCGCTGATATCAGCGAGTTGCAAGCATTAAGCGCGGATAGAGATAAAATCAGACATTTTAATCAAGCGACACTTGACGCGGAAAAGGCGATCATGAGTTTGTCCAAGCCGACTATCGCACTTATCCAGGGATATTGTGTCGGCGGAGGTTGTGAACTCGCGGTTGCGTGTGATCTTCGTTTTTCCGATGAAAATGGAAAATTTGCCGTCACGCCGGCGAAGCTCGGTCTCGTTTATAACTTACCGGCAACCAAAAATTTAATAGACTTGGTCGGCCCTTCAAAAACGAAGGATATTCTTTACTCGGGTCGTTTGCTGGACGCGGAAGAAGCTTTACGGATTGGCTTGATCGACCGGATCTACAATTCCCAAGAAATCGTTGAAAAAACGTATTCCTATGCGAGCATGATCTGCAAGAATGCCCAGTACTCCGTTCGGGCAGCTAAGTATATCGTAGGCAAGGTCTTGGAAGGTACGACTGAAAATACGGAAGAGATTACTCAACTCGTCCTCCGGTCGTTTGAAACATCGGATCATCAAGAAGGAGTACAAGCATTTTTAGAAAAAAGAAGTCCACGGTTTACGTATTCTTGATTATATGAGCAGAGAGTGGTTTGTTTAAACGAGCAGTCTTCATGACTTTGGAACATCTCACGGTGGGTGAGGTTGTCGTCTTCAAACGGTTTGCCGCTAGTGATCGTATCCATTTTCGTTACACTCACTGTTGTTTCTGCATGGAAGCGACTAGGATCTGTCGGAAGCAAAAAATTGAAAGTATCGGGTGATTTTTATAATGGAGATGACCTATACGATCGTGGATGTCCCCGGTATTAAAGTGGGACATGCACAAAATGAAGCGGCGTTGACAGGATGTACGGTCGTTCTGACTGAACACGGTGCGGTTTGCGGTGTGGATGTCCGGGGATCGGCTCCGGGGACGCGTGAAACGGATCTTTTGTGTCCCACAAATCTCGTCGATCGCGTCCATGCGATTTGTTTAAGCGGTGGGAGTGCTTATGGACTGGATGCAGCAAGCGGTGTGATGAAATATCTTGAGGAGCGGGGTTATGGTCTGGATGTAGGATTTGAAGTTGTTCCCATCGTTCCTGCGGCCGTTTTATTCGATCTTGCGATAGGTGATCCCAATGTTCGTCCGGATGCCCGGATGGGATATCAGGCTGCCGCGGCTGCGACAACGAGAGCGGTTAAGTTGGGGAATGTTGGGGCTGGCTGTGGAGCGACAGTCGGAAAAGCGGGCGGTTTTCACAGAGCGATGAAGAGCGGCCTGGGTTCATCAGCACGTAAGTACCCCAACGGGTTAATCGTGGGGGCGATCGTAGCGGTGAATGCAGTTGGAGAAGTTCGTGATCCATCGACAGGAAAGATTCTTGCGGGCGCATTGGATGATGAGGGAAACATCAGAGAAAGTACAAGCTGGATGTTGGAGCAGTCTTTCACTCTGATTCCAGGAACGAATACGACAATCGCAGTCGTGGCTAGCAATGCAACGCTTACGAAAACGCAAGTGAACAAAGTAGCGCAAATGGCGCATGATGGACTTGCTCGCTCTATTTATCCAGTGCACACGATGTATGACGGGGATACCGTTTTTGCTCTCTCTACCGGTGGAATCGAAGCACCGGTTGATCTGGTAGGGGCACTTTCAGCGGAAGTGCTGGCGGAAGCGGTCGTACGGGCCGTTATGGAAGCGGAAGGAGCGGGAGGTTTGCCGGCCTATCGTGATTTGCTGAAATAACAGTACAGATTATCTATGTAGCCACTCATTTGCTAGGGGCGCCATCAGAGGATGGAAAGTTTCTTATGCGGCAAATAAGTTTAAAACTGCCACAAACAATGGAGTACTTTTGGGTGGATGATATCACTTTGCAGCGCAGAGGTGAGTTGAAGGTCGTTCCGCAACCTCTGTAAAGAATCCCGGCGGGACGACCTTCATCGAACCCAAGCATAAAGCGATACACCCACCCAAGCACTAGTTTTCAAAGTAGTCCCCCATGCCGCAAGCGGCGCCATCAGATGATGAAAAGTGTCTTCGAATGGGCGTAATGCTTTGCGTGAGACAGCGACTTTGGAGGTTGTCTCGCCACATCTGATCATTGTTCCATGCGAGACGACCTCCACGGAGCGCGAACGCAAAGCATACGCCCGCCAAACTACACATTTTCAAGGTAGGAAGACATATCCTAATGTTCCTATTTCTGTTCCATCATATTTTTCGTTGTGTGTAAAGAATGAAATGGTAATTGCGGCAACTGTCTTTTGATCCGAGCTGTTCCCACCATCCAGGAGAGAACAGGTATGGTTCGTAAAAAATGTGATAAGAAATACGATCCCGCTAATCCCATGATGATGGTCAGTACGACCTGTGTGATATGGGGTACATGCGCAAGTTTCAAAAATGGAACCCCATACGATTCAAAGGCAAAGATCATAATGGGGTGGATCAAAAAAATCCCGAAAGATTCATGAGCCATTTTTTGCAATGTCAATTGGACGGTTGGGTGGAATGAATGAATATGAAGCGCCCAATAGTACAATCCTGCGATGACAAACAGTGTATATATAAACATTGTTGGTTTTAAAACATCTATTTTGGTTGCAAAAGCAAATACACCATGCACCACATGAACCTCATAGTCGCTAAAAAACAAGGTAATAAAAAGTAATGCTCCTGCAATAAACCATTTATGATAACGTGAGATGATCGTTCTCCACGTCGGTAAATAGACAGCAGCAAAGGCTCCGAGGATATAGTATCCGTAATAGGAAAACCACAGGCGATCCCGATGCACGATCAAGTCCGTTAAGATCGGTTTTAACGCGTCAGGACAAATGTTCCACGTTCGTGGATCGAGACCATGATTGATCCCCCAATAGAACCATCCCATAAGTGCTGTGTAGCTGATTCCACTAAAGATCAACCAACGTTTCGGATGATTCATTCGTTTCACAAAGTAAAGCAGGAGAGGGAAGATCAAATAAAACTGAACGGTTACAACCACGTAGTACAGATGATAAAATGCATCACCCGTTAGTACTGCTTGCACGGAAGTTAACAGATACGCTTTAAAATTGTCAGCCTTCGGGATCGCCCCAAAATACATAGAAAAAGCCACATAGAAAAATGACCAAAGTATATACGGGATAACGATGGCACGAGTTCTTTTCCACAAAAACGTTCGATACTGAAACGTCCGGTTTAAATAATTGTAGACCAGCACAAAACCGGTTAAAAACATAAATATTTGCCTGGAAAAGCGAAAGATGTAGATCGTGAAGCCGTCGATCACATGCAAAGGACTTTGCGCTGGAACATCAGTATAAAAGAAACCTAAAACATGAAGTGTCACAACGCAGATGATTGCCCATCCGCGCATATAGTCCAATTCATGTACCCGTTTGCGTTGCATCGGATCACCGACCATTATTGAGTGTATTGAAGTACTTTGAATATACCGTTCAAATACGGAACAATTATGGAAAAGAGTTTTCTATTTATTAGAAACCAGTTACAATAAATAATAACTCTATAATACTATAAGCTATTTATGCGGAAAGTGAAAAATCTTGGACAATGGGGGACGTTTATGTTTTTGTTACTCGTCAAATATGTGAAACCTTTGGAAGAGGTAGAAGCAGTTTTGGAAGCTCATAAGAAGTGGCTGGATACATACTATCAGCAATCAAAGTTTATTGTTTCCGGGCGCAGGAATCCGAGGGTGGGTGGCGTTCTCCTTGCTCATGGTGTTACAGAATCAGAAGTGAAACAGATGATCAGTGAAGATCCGTTTGTTAAAAATCAGTTAGCGGAATATGAGATTATAGAATTTACTCCAACAAAATATGATCAACGGTTTGCGTGCTTTGTCAACGAATAAACCGCTTCGCTCGTTCGAGCGAAGCGGTTGATCTTATTTAAGCCAGAATTTCTTCAATTTCGCCCAGAATTTCTTCCGAGAGTGTAATGCCTGAAGCTTTCACGTTTTCTTCAACTTGCTCTGGACGCGTTGCGCCCACCAACGCACTCGCTACATTGGGTTGGCGTAGAACCCAAGCGAGGGCGAGCTGAGCGAGAGACAATTCCGCTTTTTGTGCGACGCTGCGCAGTCGTTCGACTTTGGACAGTACCTCTTCATTCATGTAGCGCTGGATCTTGTCTTGAACTTCCGGTGTAGCGGCGCGAGAGCCGGCAGGAGCAGGTTGTCCAAGTTTGTATTTGCCAGTCAACACCCCTTGGCCGAGTGGAGAGAAAACGACTTGCCCGATCCCGGCATCTTCACAAAGAGGAATCACGGCATGCTCAATATAACGATTAAACATATTATAGATCGGCTGGCTGGCAACGATCTTATGTAACCCCAATTCACGCGTCAGGCGAACGGCATCGGCTATCTGATGGGGTTGCCATTCACTAATCCCGGCATAGAGCACTTTACCTTGGCGAATCAGATCATCGATCGCCCGCAACGTTTCTTCCAAATCGGTCTCGGGGTCATAGCGATGGCAGTAGAAAATATCTACATAATCCGTCTTAAAAGCACGCAGACTTTTTTCGACTTCACTGATAATATGTTTCCGGCTTAACCCACGGTCATTTGGTCCGTCTCCCACCGGCCAGAAAGCTTTCGTTGTTAGCACATAACTTTCCCGCGGAAAATCCCGCAGGGCTTCTCCCAACACTTCTTCAGCCGCATGTGGTGTGGCACCATACATATTTGCACAGTCGAAGTGGTTTATACCGAGCTCATATGCCTTATGTACACAAGAGATCGCTTGTTCGCGCTCGGTGACTGTACCGTATGTCAACCAACTGCCCAACGCGATTTCAGAAACTTTGAGTCCGCTTTTCCCTAAACGACGATATTCCATAACATGGCACCTCCTAGTAAATATTATATCAATATTAAGTTGTCAGAGACTAGAATTCAACCTTTTTCCATATTGATCACGAAAAATTCTTGTAATTCTCTGCGGATGAATCTTTTTTCTTGAGTCACAGTCAGGCTTTCATTTCACAATCTGAACCTTGAATATGTGGCGATACCATGAAAAAAGGCCTGCAAAAGCAGACCTCTTGTTGTACTATTGATCAGCGTTACTTCACCCCTTCGATGGTGAAGTCACCGAAGGTCGTTCCGTGTTCATAGTCTTTGATATGGTGTTTATAAACGATGAGGTTGTTTTCTTTTAGAAAATTTGAAAACTCTTTATCAGACATGAATGATTCCAATTTGTGACCTCCCTGCATGGAAAATCCCCATTTCACGGATGTATCATCAGGGAACGAATCGAATTTTTCCAGGGGTATCGAAACGCGGATCAAGCCCTCACATTCCTTTCTATCAAGATCTTCTTACGTTAGCTTGGTATTTGGAGGACAAGATTATGCGGGGAGTCTTTCTTTTGAAAAGGAACAAGACATGCACTTTTTACATACACCATATAGTATTGTGCGATATTGAATGGTGAGGGGAAGAGTCTATGGACATTAGCGAAATCATTCCCGGAATCTTATATGCGGGAGAGCGTGTGGACGAAAAAGGGTGGATGACCCTCGCGCAGCTTCATGTGAATGGAATTGTCAATCTGAGCAAGAAAGAAGACGTTCCCCCTGACTGGATCTCTCCGTTGCGAGTGCTTCGTTTCCCGCTCGGAAATAAAGAAAAGCCGTCAGTAAACCGTTTACGACAAGCGGTTGAGGAAACGATCCGATGGCTGAACGATGGATATATTATCTATGTTCATGATGTGGCGGGAAAAAATCGTTTGGGCTTTTTCCTCACGGCACTTTTTATGCGAATGTATCATCTTTCATGCGAGAAAGCTTTACGCACTGTGAAACAAATAAGGCCGGTATTGTCACCACGTCGCCAATTCTTGCAGGTCCTAAAGGAGTATGAACAAACACTTTGAGATCCATAGACTTCCATTTCATTGGCTTCACATTCTGGAAACCATAAATCGGTTCTCATGGCACATATATATCCTTTTTGGGAATTCGATTACGTGTTTCCATTGAGGGGCCAAAAATGTATATCCCGGTTCGGCGATTAAACTTCCTGGCGTCTCCGGTACGAATCAACCCTCGATTCGTCCGTCTGTCGTTTCTGCGGAACATCTAGCCACTGAAACCGTTCATGGACAAGCTTCATCGAACCCAAGCGCAAAGCGATACACCCACCCAAGCACTAGTTTTCAAGATAGCTCTCCATGCCGCAAGCGGCGCCATCAGAGGATGAAAAGTGCCTTTAGGTTGGCGTAATGCTTTGCGTGAGACAGCGACTTTGGAGGTCGTCTCGCTTCCTTTCGGATGTAAAAGGGTATATGCATTGCGCGTAATAGCGACTTTGAAGGTCGTCTCGCAACATATGATTATGATTCCATGCGAGACGACCTTCACGGAGCATAAGCGCAATGCATATACCCGTTGAAACGACCTACACGGAACTCGAACGCAAAGCATACGCCCGCCAAACTACACATTTTCAAGATAGCATTGGTTCAACCTCAAGAGAGACTAAATTCGTATGATGAACATTCGATAATTTTGCGCAATGAATTATAATTAAAACGCGATAAAACGAGTGAAGCAAATGACCGTTGCGGAGATCCATTTTTTAGAATACAATAACTAATAACAAGGAATGTAAAGGTTGGAGAGGCATATGTACCGATTGAAACGGCACGACCGAACATATGTCTATAAAAAACAAGGGCTGTATGGAAGTGAATCTTCCGTACAGCCCTTTTATTTTGCTAAAGTAAGAAAGGAGTTAAACGAACATGATCATTTTGGATGGTTCCACGCTGACGGTAGAAGATGTAACCCAAGTAGCTTGTGAAGGCAAAAGGGTAGGCATATCTCATGAGGCTTTGAAACGTGTAACCCAATGCCGCGCACGTGTTGAGCAGATCATTCAGAATCATGAAACGATCTATGGTGTCACGACCGGTTTCGGAAAATTTGCGGATGTTCTCATTCCTGCAAATGAAGTCGAGACTCTTCAAGCGAATCTGATCCGCAGCCACGCTTGTGCGGTCGGAGAAGAATTGCCGCCCGATGTTGTCCGTGCCATGATGGTTCTTCGGGCCAATGCATTGGCGAAAGGTTATTCGGGGATTACTGTTGAAACATTAAGTATGCTTATCGAATGTCTGAATCAGGATATCCTACCAGTAATTCCGGCACAAGGATCATTAGGTGCGAGCGGAGACTTGGCGCTCCTTTCTCATTTGGCGTTATTGCTGATGGGGGAGGGAAAGGCTGTGTGGAAAGGGAAGAAAATGCCTGCCGCAGAAGCGCTCAGACAGGCAGGGTTGAAACCGATTCGCTTGCAGGCGAAAGAAGGGTTGGCACTCATCAACGGCACGCAAGCGATGACCGCGATCGGGGTTTTGACGTTTGCGCGTGCCGAAAGATTGGTCAAGATGGCAGATGTGATTGCCGCGATGACCCTCGAGGTATTACGAGGCATTCCGGAAGCGTTTGACGAAGCCGTTCAAGATGTCCGGCCGTACCCTGAGCAAGCTGCGGTGGCAGCAAATCTGCGCGATCTCCTGTATGGATCGAAACTCACGACGCGACAAGGGGAAGTGCGTGTGCAGGACGCTTACTCGCTTCGTTGCATTCCGCAAGTTCACGGTGCCATCCGGCAGGTACTCACGTATGTAGGCGAAAAATTGGCGATTGAAATGAACGCAGCCACCGATAATCCACTCATTTTCGCTGATTCAAACAAGGTGATCTCCGGCGGCAATTTCCACGGACAACCGATTGCGTTTGCAATGGACTTTTTAAAGATCGGTATGAGCGAATTGGCGAATATCTCCGAAAGGCGTTTGGAGAGGATTGTGAACGCGCAATTATCGGGAGGTCTTCCGCCGTTTCTATCGCGGCGTCCCGGTGTCGAGTCGGGCATGATGATCGCGCAATACGTGGCGGCATCGATCGTCTCTGAAAACAAAGTTTTGTGCCACCCGTCGAGCGTGGATTCGATCCCTTCGTCCGCGAACCAAGAAGACCATGTCAGTATGGGTACCAATGCTGCCCGCCACGCGGCGAACGTGGTCGAAAACGTGGCGCGAGTACTCGCCATCGAACTGATCGGTGCATGTGAGGCAGCGGAACATCGAGGGAGTGATCGCCTCGCGCCCGCAACCCGCGTTTTGTATGATGCAGTACGCGAGAATGTACAGCCTCTCATACAGGACCGCTCGATTACGGGCGATATCGAATATGTCGCTTCACAATTAAAGGAAGGGGTCTGGTTGAGACGTGTGGAGAAAGTAGTTCCGCTCATTTGTTAATAGCCCCTCATGTCGCAAGCGGCAGATTGAAACGGACGGATGAAAGGAGAGAATACATGATCCACGAAAATATTACGGATCTGATCGGGAAAACACCGGTGGTTCGTTTGCAGCGCATGGTACCGCAGCGTTCGGCAGACGTGTATGTCAAATTGGAGATGTTCAATCCTTCGCGCAGCGTAAAAGACCGTGCCGCATTCAATATGATCCTGATGGCTGAAAAGATGGGCCTGATACGCAAAGGGGATACCATCATCGAACCGACCAGTGGCAATACGGGAATCGGTTTGGCGATGAACGCCGCGGCGAGAGGATACCGCGTGATTCTCGTGATGCCGGATAATGCAACACAAGAGCGGATCAATCTTCTGAAAGCATATGGCGCGGAAGTCGTACTCACGCCAAGCGGTCAGCGGATGCCGGGTGCCATCGCTAAAGCGAGGGATCTGCAAAAACGAATCCCGGGAAGTTTTATACCCATGCAATTTGAAAACAAGTCGAATCCGGATATCCATCGCAGGACGACCGCACTGGAAATCTTAGAACAGATGGATGGACGGTTGGATGCTTTCGTCGCGACGGCTGGTACGGGCGGCACGATAACGGGAACAGGGGAAACCCTGAAAGAAAAGTTGCCGCATTTGCATATCGCCGTCGTGGAACCGAAAGGATCTCCTGTTTTATCCGGGGGGCAACCGGGTCCTCATAAATTGGTGGGAACCAGTCCGGGTTTTATTCCACCTATTCTGAACCGGAACGTGTTTGATGAGATCATACAAATTTCCGACGAGGATGCTCTGTCGACAGTCAAACATCTGGCACGGAAAGAAGGGATCTTTGTCGGCCCTTCATCAGGCGCTTCCGTCTTTGCTGCCATCGCCGTGGCCAAACGTCTGGGAGCCGGCAAGAAAGTGCTCTGCATGGCCCCTGATACAGGCGAACGATATTTAAGCATGAGCTTCTTCGATGAATAGCAAGGTAGTCCCCCATGCCGCACATGCCGCAAGCGTGACCATTGAGAATATGAAAACTTTCATCGAACCCAAGCGCAAAGCGATACACCCACCCAATCACTCATTTTCACAGTAGCCCTCCATACCGCAAGCGGCGCCATTAGATAATGAAAAGTGTCTTTAGGTGGGCGTAATGCTTTGCGTGAGACAGCGACTTTGGAGGTCGTCTCGTTTCCATTCTGGCTGGTAAGGGGTATATGCTTTGCGCGTAATAGCGACTTTGAAGGTCGTCTCGCGACATTTGATTATGGTTCCATGCGAGACGACCTTCACGGAGCATGAGCGCAAAGCATATACCCTATGAGACGCCTCCACGGAGCGTGAACGCAAAGCATACGCCCACCAAACTACACATCGATTGAACGCATGCCTTCACAGGAGCCATGCGTTTTTCTTATAAAGGATTTTGTATTACAAGCAGCGAATATAAGTATTCATGGAACATCTGTTCTCGTGAAGGGATGAAAAAGCTTGAATATCGATTTGTTACTGGACGAGTGGAAACGCAGCGAATCGTTTATGCAGAATGTTACCCATTGGGAGGTATTTCCGGGCCAGCAAGCGGTTTATGCCGATTTTCCTGCACATATGGATCGGCGCCTTATCGATTCCCTCATGAAAAAGGGGATTCGCAAGTTGTATTCGCATCAGGCGGAGGCGTTCACAAGGGTCAAACGGGGAGAAAACGTGGTCGTTGTAACCCCGACCGCATCGGGGAAAACACTGTGTTACAATTTGCCGGTGCTTGACCGGATCTTGCAAGACCCGTCGGCACGTTCGCTTTATTTGTTTCCGACTAAAGCGCTCTCGCAGGATCAGATGAAGGAATTGCATGAGACGGTCGAACATCTCGAGCAAAACATCAAAACATTTACGTACGATGGTGACACCCCCGTCACGGCAAGACAAACGATCAGACAAGCCGGTCATATCGTGGTGACAAACCCGGATATGTTGCATTCCGGAATCTTACCGCATCATACGAAATGGGTGAAGCTGTTTGAGAACTTAGCATTTGTCGTGATCGATGAGATTCATATGTATAGGGGAGTATTCGGCTCGCATGTTGCCAACGTGATACGCCGTCTGAAACGAATCTGCAAATTTTACGGTTCACGACCGCAATTTATCTGTTGTTCGGCAACGATCGCGAATCCGCGTGAATTGGCTCAGGAGCTTTTCGATGAAGAATTTGTCTTGTTGGATCGTTCGGGAGCTCCACGGGGAGAACGGCATTTTATTTTTTATAATCCTCCCGTCGTGAACCGGCAGTTGGGGATCAGGCGCAGTTCTTTGTTAGAGTCACGTAAGATCGCGACACAATTGCTGACAAATGATATCCAGACGATCGTATTCACGAAATCAAGGACGCAAGTGGAGGTCTTGCTCACTTATTTGCAGGAAACGACGAAGGGTGTCATCCCTCGTCAAGCGGTGCGCGGCTATCGGGGAGGATATTTGCCGAACGAACGCCGGGAGATCGAACGAGGGCTTCGCAATGGTGAGGTCAAAGGGGTCGTAAGTACAAATGCGTTGGAGTTAGGCATCGATATCGGCAGTTTGGAAGCTTGTGTGATCACGGGCTACCCGGGGGCGATCGCCAGCGTATGGCAGCAAGCGGGCCGGGCGGGACGTCGTCAAGGCAAGTCTGTGACCGTTCTCGTTGCTTCATCGTCGCCTTTAGATCAATATATCATTCAGCACCCGGAATATTTTTTTAAAGGTACACCCGAGCACGCATGGGTTCATCCGGAAAATCTCATCATTCTCGTGGATCATTTGAAATGCGCGGCATATGAGTTGCCTTTTGAAGCGGGTGAGACTTTCGGAGTGGCCACGACGGAAGAAATCCTGGATTTTTTGGCAGAAGAACGCATCTTAAACAAAGCGAAAGATGGGCGTTATTATTGGATGAGCGACAGTTTGCCAAGCCACGAAATTTCCTTGCGTTCAGCCGCACAGGAGAATGTTTTAGTTATCGATATGACGGAAAAAAACCGGGTGATTGGCGAAACAGACCGGTTTAGCGCTCTGACCACGCTGCATGAAAAAGCGATCTATATCCATGAAGGTGTACAGTATCAGGTAGAAAGATTGGATTTGGAAAATGGCAAAGCTTTCGTTCGCAAAGTGGATTGTGACTATTACACGGATGCTGAACTGGCTGTCAATCTACGGGTGCTCGATGAGTTTCGCGGAGAGCAGGAAGGTTGCATTCGGCATGGGTTCGGTGAAGTGATGGTCAACGCGTTGCCCACAATCTATAAAAAAATCAAGTTTGATACTCATGAGAATCTCGGCTGGGGGCAGATTCATCTGCCGGAAACAGAGATCCATACGCTTTCCTACTGGATCGCCTTCACGGAATTGCCCAAGCGTGAATGGAGCAAAGAAGAGGTCGAAAGCGGATTGATTGGTTTGGCAAACTTGTTAAAAGGCGTGGCTCCCTTATACTTGATGTGCGCGCCTGGCGACATATACGTGCATCCGCAAGTCAAAGCGCCGCATACGAAAGCACCAACGGTGTTTCTTTATGATTCCTATCCAGGCGGAATCGGGCTTGCAGATACGTTCTATAGATTACGGCAGCAGATCTTTCAGACCGCGCTGGAGATGGTGAAAGACTGCCCGTGTGAATCGGGATGCCCTTCCTGCGTGGGCCCGAAGGAGTTGGTAGGGGAAAGCGGAAAGGAGATCACCCGGGAATTATTGCAAATCGTTGCGCATGAGGGGGTGATGGTATGAATGACCAGGTGCGCGAATTCGTGCGCTTATTCAATGAAGAACAGGATTTTTACGAGTGTCATGAACTGTTTGAGCTCGCATGGAAGGCGGAAACGGAAGAACCCTTGAAGTCTTTTTACAAAGCGATGGTACAAGTGGCGACCGCACAGTTTAAAATAAGGCAGGGATATTTGAACGGTTTTCGTAAATTGTACAGCTATTGTTCTGATGTTTTACGTGAACTGCCTCCGGTGTATCAGGGGATTGACATGGTGAAACTTCGTCATGATTTTACGGAGCAATTGCGCAAATTGCCGCAAGATGATTTTATTGAAGAGGGAACCTATGCGCAATATGGTCTGGATTTTCTCAAACTCCATGTGATTGACTTTTGAAAAACCTGTACAAAAGGGAGGGCAACTCCTTTTAAGTAAGGATGAAGCGGAATGAGAAGCTTACGTGAACGGTTAAAAAGTTATAAGAAGGATATGATCCATCACGAGGCTGCGCCCGCCATCGAATCATTGGCAGAGGAATTCGAAGAGCAAACATCCGTTTTTCCCGAATCCGCGCTCGAGTCTGTGCTTCCGGGATGCGAGGAGATGACGCCGTATGGCCCTTGTTATTACCGCGATGTTCGCTTCGACGTACTGACAGCTCATGGACATTACCCGTTAGCCCGCACGCTCCACCTGCCCTTAGATGTTTTCTATAAAGTGTGCAAGGTGAAGGACGGGCCGCATGAGTGGGATGAGGTTTGCTTTTTTGATACAGAGACAACAGGACTTGGATCGGGTGCAGGAACTTTCATTTTTCTGTTCGGAATCGGCTTTTATGAAGAAGATGAATTCGTCATTCGTCAGTATTTTTTGCGTTCCTATACGGAAGAGCGAGCGCTTCTCTGGTCACTAGCCGAACTGCTGAAAAGGTTTCGGGTCATCGTTTCCTTTAACGGAAAGGGATTTGATTGGAAATTACTAGAAACTAGATTTTCGATGGCACGTCTGCAAGTACCGTCTGTGATTCATCTGGATCTCCTTCCTCCTTCCAGGCGGTTGTGGAAAAAGATTCTTGGTAACTGTAAATTGACGACTATAGAACAGGAAGTCCTAGGATTTTCACGCAACGATGACATTCCGGGTAAGAAGGCACCCGAGATATTTTTCGCGTACTTGTCGGACGGAGATGCCCGTCCTCTTGTAGGGGTATTTACACATAATGTCCATGACATTCTGACACTTGTAACGTTATCTGCACATATCGGAATGATGGTGGAACATCCGTTACATATGGCGACACATCCTGAGGAATTGTTCGGTTTAGCACGCTGGTACGATGAATGGCTGCAAGGTAAGACGAGTGAGGCTTGTCTGGTGAAAATCGCCGAGATGGATGAGACGAATGAATATGCGAGGGAAGCCATGTGGAAGCTTTCCCTTTTTTATAAACGGCTCGGTCAATATGAAAAAGCGGTCTTGCTCTGGCATGAGTTGTTGGATGGACATGGAATGTGGCAAACCGCACCGCGGATAGAACTGGCCAAGTATTATGAGCACAAGATGCGCGACTATCAGCGCGCCTTGCGATTCACAGAAGAAACGATCGCATTGCTGCAAGAAAAACGCTCGCTCGTTCGTTCTCTGTACATCGATCACGAATTGAAAGAACTGTTTCATCGGCATAACCGTCTCAAGAATAAAATGAGAAAAGCGGTAAACGACAGTGTTCAACAGCGATAGACATAAGGCTCCTGGCAAAAGGGAGCTTTTTTTGTTTCATTTGAAAAAAAGTGGCGAGAAAAGAAGGAATTTGGCATTTTTTCGCGAATTTTAGTAGAGCAGAGAAATGTGATTTCAAACCAGATAGAAAATTTGCCGAATCTGACAGACGGTCAGTACGGGGGACGATTTATTGGGGTGAATCGCTTGCATGCGTAGGGGACCTCTACCCGAACCCGACAACTAACCTCGGAGGCACAGGAGGAATGGAAGTGAAGAAAGGTGTCAGAGCTCTACTATTCGCAGGTACGATTGGAGTATCTTTTCTCACCGCATCGACAGCCATGGCTGCGGAAACTGACTGGAACGTCCTGCTGAAGAAAGGTTCCCAGGGAGAGAAGGTCATCGAATTACAACAAGACTTACGCTTGTTAAACTATTTTACATATCCAACAAATACAGGATACTATGGCGAAGTTACAGAAGAGGCGGTCAAAGCGTTTCAAAGGGATCATGGTATTCAAGTCAACGGGATGGTCGGGAAAACAACCGGGACATATATCGAAAAGGAACTGAAAGCAAGAGGCCTGGATACAAATTCTATCCAGAAAGCGAATGTTGTTGAAATCGCTAAAAAATACCTGGGTACCCCCTATCAATATGCGGGTATGAGCCCATCCGGATTTGACTGTTCCGGTTTCGTAAAATATGTATATGCACAACGAGGTGTCGATTTGCCGCGTACTTCCCAAGAGATGTATAACACGGGAACAACGGTTTCCGATTTAAAGCCTGGCGATCTGGTATTCTTCTCTACATATGAACCGGGTCCTTCACACGTAGGGATTTACATAGGTGATAACCAATTTATCTCTGCAACGAGTTCCAGCGGTGTGAAAATCGATAGTTTTAGCAACCAATACTGGGGACCTCGTTATATTGGGGCGAAGCGAGTGATGTGATTTCATGAAATTCACAGTTGCGTGTGCGGATTGGTTTTCAATGATTCAATGACGTGGGGGTAGGAGTAGTCACGTTTTCATCCATGGACTCCTACGAAGCAGGCGGCTCACCTGGCAGGTGGCCGCTTTTCTGTTACTTAGGTTGCGCAACTTACCCGATGACCATTTTCCAGAAGAATGCCCCCATGATGCCCACAAGTACAACTGCCATAACATTTGCCCGGAAAAACGCCAATACGACCGAAAGGACACCGCCAGCAATCGACGATGCTATGCTTCCTGTCGAACTGAGTATTCCGGGAAAAATGAGTGCACCCAATGCTGCGAAAGGAATCAATTGAAAAAATCGGTTTAGAAAAGGAGGGAATCGTACATGCTGTAATAAAACCATAGGAAGCATGCGAGGCAAATATGTTACGAGTCCCATTCCAATCACGAGTAACCAAAGATGTTTCATGACTCATCTACCCCTTTTGGAAATAGTAGGGAACCGATGATAGCGGAGATAATCGTTGAAATGATGATCTCCCATCCGCCAGAGATACCGGAGAAGAGTGGTACCCAATGAAGGATCGTTTGCATTGTCATGGCACAGAGAGTGACCACGAAGATGGGCAGTGATTTTCGCAATGAAGGGATTAATAAGCCAATAAACATGGCATACAAAGCGATTCCCATACTGGATTGAATCGACTCGGGTAGGCCAGCAGCAACGAACAATCCCGTCCAAGTACCAAGATTCCATGCGCTAAAAGCTGTCAGGTTGAGACCCAATAGAAATACAGGATGTAAACGTTGTTCCTTCTGCAAAGAGGCGACGGTGAATGTTTCATCGGTGATCCCAAATGCTAAAAGTGCCATCCAGTTTTTTGAAGTCCCTTTATATATCCTTTGAGAAATCGATGCAGTCATGAGAAAATGTCGTAAATTCAGAATAAAAGTAGTCAAAAGGATTTCCCAAGGTGTGGCGCCAAGTGAGAGTAATTGTACGCCAACAAATTGGCTTGCCCCGGCATAGATGAGAAATGACATCATCATGGTCGCATACGTGGGGACTCCTGCAGATTTCGCAACGAGACCGAATGTAATTGCGATAGGTATATAACCGACGGCGATCGGCATCCCTGTTTTCACGCCTTGGAAAAACTGTTGCCGATGGTAAAATCGTATGTTTCTCCCTTGTAGATCGATCGTTTCTTTTGTTTCCGCTTGCATAGACGTACCCTCCCGCATAAAGTATAATATATTATACTTTAGGTACGTTATATTAAACAAGAGGGGGAGGATGGGGGCGCTTTGGAGCACATTCATATCAAGATCGGGAAAAACCTGCATCGTATACGCAAAAACCGGGGATATACTCTTGACAAAGTAGCTGAACTCACTGGGGTTAGCAAAGGAATGTTGGGACAGATCGAGCGAGGGGCAACGAGTCCAACGGTCACGACATTGTGGAAGATAGCCAGTGGACTGAATATATCCTTTTCTTCCTTGATCGAAGAAGAGAGTCCTGCTGTTTCTGTCATATCCCTTGCAAATATTCGTCCACTTCTTGAAGAGGATGGAAAATTTCGCGTGTATCCGATGTTTCCCTTTGATCAGAAGAAACGGTTTGAAATGTATACTCTCGAACTTGAGCCAGGGTGTCGTCACGAATCGGAAGCACACGGTGCCGGGGTTGAAGAGTATGTGCACGTATCACAAGGTGCATTAGATATCATCTACGAGCAAAAAACTTATACGATTCGTCAGGAAAGCGCGATCCGTTTTTTGGCGGATAAACCCCACACTTACTATAATGGGACGGAATCGGTCACGCGTGCACAACTACTGATTTACTACGGCTTGTGACGTACAGTCCATACATATGTACAAAAAACTTCCTCTTGCGAGTGAGGATGTACTTTCATGAAACGCTTCCAAAGCTGCCTCATACCGTAAGCGGCGGCGCCATCAGAGATGAAAAGTGTCTTGCCTGTAAGAGAAGTTCAAGGCAGTCACCAGACACGAAGTGATTTTTGGGTGGATGGTATCGCTTTGCAGCGCAGAGGTGAGTTGGAGGTCGTTCCGCAACTTCTGTTCTGAATCTTGGCGGAACGACCTTCATCGAACCCAAGCGCAAAGCGATACATCCACCTAAGTACTCATCTTCAATCACCCAGCACGAGTTTCATTATAGGAATGGAATTCTATGTAAAAAGCGGGGCTTTAGCCCCCGCTTTTTTAAATGAGTGTTTTTTTAAAACGATGAGCGTGCGTTCGTAACCACGGACGTCCATCTAACCACTCGATCGTTACATCCAAATCGAAAATGGCTCCAAGGTTTTCGCTCGTGAGTACTTCCTGTTTGGAACCGCTTTGTGCGACCTTTCCATCCGATAATAAGAGCACATGTGTAAAAATAGGAAGGATTTCCTCGATATGGTGTGTAACGAGTATCAATGTGGGCGCATCTTCATGGTTCCCCATCTCTTGTAGCGAGTGCAAAACCTGTTCGCGTGTGCGGACATCCATTCCGAAACAAGGTTCATCGAGAATGAGGAGCTTGGGGGAAGTTATTAATGCACGAGCGAGCAGCACTTTTTGCTTTTCCCCCTGTGATAGAGTACCGTATCTCTCCTCCGCGAGGTGTAGGCAATCTACCCGATCCAAGATTTCTAGGGCACGAAGATGTTCCGACGGATCCACGCGATACCATAACCCGATGGAAGCGTACTTTCCGCTGATGACCACATCCACGACCCGTTCTCCGGGATGAATCTCTTCACGGAGTGCGGAACTGACCCAACCAATTGATTTTCTGATTTCTTGGATTTCACAAGATCCGTATGTCTGTCCGAGGACGCGAACGGTCCCCGTGGTCGGCCATTGATATCCGGTGATGATTTTAAGCAGGGATGTTTTTCCGGAGCCGTTCAATCCGACGATCGCCCAATGTTCATTTGATTTCACGAGCCAATTGATCTGATTGAGAATGGTTTTGTTTTCCCGTTTCCATGTGACATTTTTGAGTTCGATGACTTGCATCCAGAATCAATCCTTCTTCCTTTACGGTTCACTTCTCAACATTTCGTACACTTGGGCGACATCCTTGTCTCCGCGGCCTGACAGGTTGACGATGATGACCTTGCCTTCTCCTAAAACCGGAGCTAATTTCGTGGCATAAGCGACTGCATGGGCGCTTTCCAGCGCGGGGATGATCCCCTCCGTTTTGGACAGTTGCAAAAACGCTTGCAATGCTTCATCATCGGTTACCGCAATATACTCGGCGCGACCGATCGCTTTATAGTAGCTATGCTCGGGACCTACGCCAGGGTAATCCAGTCCGGCGGCGATTGAATGGCATTGGTCTGCATCATCCATGACGTAACATTTAAATCCGTGAATGATGTCCGGTTTGCCGACATTCAGAGGAGCTGCATGAATGCCCGTTTCAAGTCCTTTGCCGGCAGGTTCGACGCCAATGATTCGAACATTCGGATCGTCAACAAAAGGATAGAACAAACCGATTGCATTCGAACCTCCGCCCACACAGGCGACGATCACATCCGGCAGTCGTCCTTCCTTTTCGAGGATTTGTTCGCGAGCTTCACGTCCGATCACTGACTGGAAGTGGCGTACCATTAACGGATACGGATGTGGGCCGACAGCAGAACCGAGTAAATAAAAAGTATCTTCATGATTTTCCGCGAAATCTTGCAATGCTTCATCGACCGCTTCCTTTAACGTACGGTTTCCGGATTTGGCAGCCACAACGGTAGCTCCAAGCATTTCCATACGGAAGACATTCAGTGCCTGGCGCTTAGTGTCGACTTCGCCCATATAGATTGTGCAGGGAATACCAAATAAAGCGCATACGGTAGCCGTAGCCACACCATGTTGACCGGCACCCGTTTCTGCGATGATGCGCTTTGCTCCCATGCGTTTGGCGAGAAGTACTTGCCCAATCGTATTGTTGATTTTATGGGCACCTGTATGGTTCAGATCTTCCCGTTTGAGATAAATCTTTGCTCCACCCAGATGGTTTGTTAAGCGTTCTGCAAAATAAAGGGGATTCGGCCGACCCACGTATTCCCGCAAATAATACGTAAACTCCTTTTCAAATTCTGGGTCGTCTTTGTAACGCAGAAATGCTTCCTCCACGCGGTCTAAAGCCTTTTGCAGAGGCTCCGGCACAAAACTGCCTCCAAATGTTAGCTCCCCTTCGCCAAATACACCTTTGTCGGTCACACGTACGATGCTCATCGAATCCTCTCCTTAACTCAACACTACGCAAGAAACGATTATGGTACCGTTTCCGTGCGTCAATCTGATTTTTGATAGATTTTTTTATCTTTTTAATTATTTCGGAGTACAAAGGCAAATTCCTCTTTTCACTCTATACATGTAGAATTTTGCTGTTTGTCAAGTTCGCGCAAAACGTATTGTAATTGTAGTTGTATTGACCGAATGATGCTAAAAATATAAACTTAAACTATTAATGCGTAAAAAAAACGTTATATGTCTTTTGACATTGACATACGGGGAGAAACTGCATGAAACCTCAATCGATGCTTTTCACAATTTATGGGGAATATGTACGCCATTATGGTGGAGAAATTTGGGTGGGAAGTCTAACACGCCTGATCGGAGAGTTCGGATTGTCGGAACAAGCCGTGCGTGTTGCGATATCCAGGATGGTACGTCAAGGATGGCTGGTTTCGCGTAAAATTGGCAACCGCTCGTATTATTCCTTGACGGAGCGAGGAAAAAAGCGTTTGAATGAAGCGGCACAACGGATTTATAAACAGCACCCGAATGCATGGAACGGGAAGTGGTGCATCATCAGCTATAATATCCCGGAAACAAAAAGAGCATTGAGGGATCAGTTGCGAAAAGAGTTGGCCTGGATGGGATTTGGCATGCTGGCAAACAGTACTTGGATCAGTCCGAATGACTTGGCGGATCGGGTGAAAGAGATCACCGAATCGTATGAAGTCAATGATTACGTTGAAATTTTCACGTCCGAACATCTCGGATGGAGCAGCCCGAAACAGTTGGTTGAGAAGTGTTGGAATCTTGATGAGATCAATGCCGCATATCAGGAGTTTATCAAACAATTTCAAACTCACTATGAGAATCTGAAACAGAAGATTGAAAACAAAGAAGCAATCTCGGATAGCGATTGTTTCGTAGCGAAGACCCAATTGGTGCATGAATATCGTAAGTTTCTGTTTATTGATCCAAGCCTTCCGGAAGAACTCTTGCCGGATTTCTGGATGGGGAGAGAAGCGGACGAGCTCTTCCGCAAGTATTATGATTTGCTGAATCCCGGGGCGGTTCGTTTCTTTTTGCAAGTCTTCGAGACTGCCCCGGATAAGGAATAACCGCTTGGAACCATCCTTTTTGAAGCTGCTCTTCAAAGAGGATGGTTTTTATTGATTCCCGTAAAACCTCTTAGCATTTGCATTGCAGGTTTCTGATACGGTTTCAAATGACATCCCCTTCAGATCGGCTACCTTCCTTGCAACATCATATAAAAACAGGGGTGTAGTCAATTGGTCCTCAAAGAGATGGCTGTATGGCCACGGGCCATCCGTTTCCAGCATGAGGTTTTGTAAAGGCACTTGACAAACAAGTTGTTGATCACGTTCCCGGTAACAGACTTCGGGAGTCACCGAGATGAAATATCCCGCTTGAATCATTTGCTTTACCACTTTATGGGGAGCTTTCAACCAATGGAAGTGTACTCGACTTACTTTTTGTTCTAGCATCATTTGGAGCGCTTTGGCCGCTTTGTCGTGAACCGCGTGCAAGACGATAGGTAGGTCTTCTTCACAGGCAATTTTCGCAAATATCTCAAGATACTCCAGATAAGGCGAAAGCTTGTTTTCTTCCGCTGTTGGCAATGAATAATGCGGAAGTCCGACCTCTCCAATGGCTGCAATCAGCTGCCGTTCCTGTTTGATAAGTCTAATCAGTTCCTCCAATTCATTTTGGGCCGGCGTGGGATATTCCGGATGAAAGCCAACCGCGGCATCAATAAAGTCCGGGTACCTTAGTTTCAATTCCAATGTATGGTAGGAAGAAGAGAGGTCGGTGGAAACCGCTACGACACGTTGAATCCCCCGTTGCCACCAGTGATCGATCAAGCGGTCTATGTTCTCACGTGCATATTGTGCAAGATGAATGTGCGTATCGATCATGATGCTCCCCCTTTTCCACTTGTAATTTTATAGTTAGTAATCCATTCTGAATGGGCTGCGCCATCAGAGGATGAAAGTGTCTTGTGAGAGAAGAGAGAATTATAGCTGCCAAATGCAACGGAGTGACTTTTGGGTGGATGATATCGCTTTGCAGCGCAGAGGTGAGTTGAAGGTCGTTCCGCTTCCTTTATACCGGTGAGAGGCATATGCTTTGCGCGTAATAGCGACCTTGGAGGTCGTCTTGCAACATTTGTTTATGATTCCATGCAAGACGACCTCCACGGAGCATGAGCGCAAAGCATATGCCTCAATGACGACCTTCATCGAACCCAAGCGCAAAGCGATACATCCACCCAAGCACTAATTATCATGATAGCCTTCCATGCCGTAAGCGGCGTCATCAGATAATGAAAAGTGTCTTTAGGTGGGCGTAATGCTTTGTTTGAAACAGCGACTTTGGAGGTCGTCTCGCAACACTTGATTATGATTCCATGCGAGACGACCTTCACGGAGCATAAGCGCAATGCATATACCCGCTGAAACGACCTCCACGGAGCGCGAACGCAAAGCATACGCCCACCAAACTACACATTTTCATGGTAGCACTAGTTTTTAGGGCAGTGTAGCAAAAATCTAGCATGCTTGTACCGGTTTTCGATTTTTTTCTCGAAGACTATCGAATTTGGTAGAGAAATGAATTATAATATGTGTGCACGGTATCATTCGATAAAACAATGTTCCGACAGATGAAACGATTGACGGGTCGTTTCTCTGTTTCGTAAAAAAGGGAGGTTAATGACGTGTCGACCAAGGATATCTATTCTGTACGTCGTGAACTTCGCGTTGGCGACAAAACTTACGTGTATTATTCATTACCGGCGCTTGCAGAAAAATTTGCAGCCATTTCGAAGCTTCCATTTTCCATTAAAGTCCTTTTGGAAGCGGCTGTTCGCCAATTTGACGGTGTTGCCATTACGGAAGAGCATATCAAAAAGCTGGCAAACTGGAGTGAAGAGCGCGACCTGAATCAGGAAATTCCATTCAAACCTGCGCGTATCGTGCTGCAGGACTTTACAGGCGTGCCCGCTGTTGCAGACTTGGCAGCGATGCGTGCAGCGATGCAACGGATGGGCAAAGATCCGAAAAAAATCAATCCGCTCATTCCGGTGGATCTCGTCATCGACCATTCCGTCATGGTTGATGTTTTCGGCACGAAAGAAGCGCTTGAAGAAAATATGAAAATTGAATTCGAACGCAATGCGGAACGTTATCGTTTCTTGCGTTGGGCGCAAACGGCGTTCGATAATTTCCGTGCGGTTCCTCCGGCTACCGGGATCGTCCATCAGGTGAACCTCGAATACCTGGCATCTGTCGCTGCAACCAAAGATGTAGACGGCGAATTGCAAGTGTTCCCTGATTCTCTCGTAGGTACGGACTCTCATACGACAATGATCAACGGTCTCGGTATCCTCGGCTGGGGTGTCGGCGGTATCGAAGCGGAAGCGGGAATGTTGGGTCAACCCCTTTACTTCGTAACTCCAGAGGTTGTCGGCTTCAAATTGATCGGTACTCTCCCCGAAGGTGCTACAGCGACCGATTTGGCATTGACGGTAACGAATATTCTGCGCAAAAAAGGCGTTGTCGGCAAGTTCGTCGAATTCTTCGGGCCTGGGGTAAGCGCTATGAGCTTGGCCGATCGCGCTACTGTTGCCAATATGGCTCCTGAATACGGTGCGACCATGGGCTTCTTCCCGGTTGACGAGGAAACGCTTAATTATCTGCGTTTAACCGGCCGCAGCGATGAGCAAATCGCGTTGGTGGAAGCCTATTATAAAGCGCAAGGCTTGTTCCGTACGGATGACATGGAACAACCGGTATACTCCGATATTGTTGAACTGGATCTCTCCACCGTCGTTCCTTCTCTCGCAGGTCCGAAACGTCCGCAAGACCGCATCGAATTGACGAACATGAAGCAAAGCTTCAATGAGATTGTTCGGACACCGGTTGAAAAAGGCGGATTTGGACTCACGGAAGACGACATGAAGAAAGAAGTTGTCGTCAACCATCCGAATGGTGAAACAACGAAACTGCGCAATGGTTCTGTTGTCATTGCGGCGATCACAAGCTGTACGAACACATCAAACCCGAGTGTTCTCATCAGTGCCGGATTGCTCGCGAAAAAGGCTGTCGAAAAAGGTTTGAAAAAACCCGCTTATGTGAAGAGCAGCCTGGCACCCGGATCCCGCGTCGTCACCGATTACCTCATCAAAGCAGGGCTGATGGATGCGCTTGAAGCTCTCGGTTTCCATGTGACCGGTTACGGTTGTACCACATGTATCGGGAACTCCGGCCCGCTGCCTGAAGAGGTAAGCAAAGCGATCGCGGAGAATGATCTCACTGTTGCGGCTGTACTTTCCGGTAACCGGAACTTCGAAGGACGCGTTCATCCGCAAGTGAAAGCGAACTACCTGGCTTCACCGCCGCTTGTCGTCGCTTATGCGCTGGCGGGTACAGTCGATATCGACATGGCCAACGAACCGATCGGTTATGGACATAACAATGAGCCTGTGTACCTGAAAGATATCTTCCCGACTGCACAAGAAGTGAAGGAAGCGATGAATGCGGCATTGGATCCGGAATTGTTCCGCAAACGTTACGCGAACGTATTCACAGGCAACGAAATGTGGAACCAAATCGACGTGCCGACGGGAACGCTCTATCAGTGGGATGAGAATTCGACTTATATTCAAGAGCCGCCGTTCTTTACCAACCTGTCTGAAGAAGTAGGCTCCCTTTCGGAAATCAAGGGTGCAAAAACACTGGCTCTTCTTGGGGATTCGGTAACGACAGACCATATCTCTCCTGCAGGTTCCTTCAAGCCAGATACGCCTGCCGGACTCTACCTCCAAAGCCGCGGAGTCGAACCGAAAGATTTCAACTCCTACGGATCTCGTCGCGGTAACCATGAGGTGATGATGCGCGGGACATTTGCGAACATCCGCATTCGTAACCAGGTGGCACCGGGCACGGAGGGTGGATTCACCACATACTTCCCGACCGGTAAAGTGATGACGATCTATGATGCTTCGATGAAGTATCAAGAACAAAATATCCCGCTGGTTGTCATCGCAGGTAAAGAATACGGTACGGGAAGCTCGCGTGACTGGGCGGCAAAAGGAACATATCTTTTAGGGGTTAAGGCGGTCATCGCGGAAAGCTTTGAGCGCATCCACCGCAGCAACCTCGTAGGTAGGGGTGTATTGCCACTTCAATTCGTCGAAGGCCAAAGCTGGAAATCCCTTGGTATCACGGGTCACGAAACATTTGATATCCTTGGTCTTTCTGATGATTTACAACCGGGTCAAACCGTTAAAGTACGTGCAACCCGCGAAGACGGGTCCACGTTCGAATTCGATGTCATCGTCCGTCTCGACAGCGTCGTTGATATCGACTACTACCGCAACGGAGGCATCTTGCAAAAAGTCCTTCGTCAATTGGCACAAGAAGAAACGGTTGTATCCTAATCAAATGATCAAACGGACAAAACCACGGCTCCATGCCGTGGTTTGTTTTTCTCAGGGGGCGAGTGTCTCTTTTTCGTTCGCGGCATAATCTATAGTGCACATGTGAACAGGGAGGGAACTTGCCTTGTATGACAGAACATGTTTCTTGTTGCCATGGGGTTTGTATACCTGCGTTCCGCCTGTTTTTCCTCCATATGCCACTCAATGGATACCTATTAGGGAATGTTGCTATCCAACCCCTTTCCTGCTCTACGCTTTCCAGATTCCCACTCTTCATATCACCAACCACATTCGTGTCGGTTTTCAACCTTCGCGACATGAATTGCCATGTCAGCAAATAGACGTTATGAAATCCCAACCGGTGAACGAAAAGCGTTATGCTCTCATTCGCTTGGAAGATGTGGGACCGGGCGGGTCATACCGTACGCTCGAGGATCTAGGGAAGTTGCGTGCGATTTTCACCTATCTCAAGGAAGAGAATGTTCCTTTTCAAGTCGCGGTGATCCCGAGATGGAAAAACATACAGCCTGACGGGACTTGGTACAATAAAGGAATTGATGATTCCCAGCCGGATGATTACATGGTGAAATATATTCATCTATTAAAAGATGCGGAACGCTGTGGAGCTGTACTCGGGATGCACGGGTATACACACCAATACGGCGAGACTCGAAGTGAAGACAATAACCAAGACAGCGGAATCGGCTTCGAATTCAATGTGAAGAACGCCCCGGAAACAGACACTCCTGCATTTGCTTGGGAACGTTTCACCAAGAGCCTGGCTGCCTTTAAAAGAGCGGGTTTACGCCCAGGTTTCTGGGAATCCCCTCACTATCACCACCTGCGGGAACAGGAGAAGGTTTTTCAATCGTTAATCGGTGTGATCTATCAAGCGGATGTGGAAGCGCGCGCTCAAAAAGGAGTCTTCTTTGACGAGGGGGAAAATCATTATGGGCGAAAAACGCTCGGTTCCGTTTTTATTCCCACACCTCTCGACTACATAAACGAGGAGAACACGGTAGAAAAGGTGATCGATAAACTACCAACGCTTGAAGGCCTGGCTTCGATGTTTTTTCATCCATTCCTCGAATTCCCGTATTTGCACGAAGTAAAGGATACGCAAGGGAATCCGGAGAAACGGGAGGGGATCCCTGTCTACATGTATAAAGGGGAGGACTCCCCTTTACATCGGCTGGTCAGTGGGTTTCGTACGCGTGGGTTTCAATGGGTATCACTCGATCGAGTCGTTCCTTTCTCTCCGGCACACCGTATTGATCTTCCTGTTGGTACAAAAGCGTCTGCTCTTCTTTTTGGCGATGTGCGCGGTGTGGGACATGCTGATGTCGTCGTTTGTGCAAAAAACGGTGTCTTGGTTATTCCTGGAGTCTATCAATGGCCAAGGAACCGCCCGCAAGAGGCTGCACAAGTATGGCTGAAACATTCGTTTTTGCCGGACGAAAAGATGTTCCTCATGGATATCAACAATGACAAGAAACAAGACTTGGTGACTTATAACCGTAAAATGGGTGAAGTGCGTGTGTTTTACTCGAACGGGATGAATTTTCATGCGCCTGTTTCGTTCGGAAAATTACCGTCTGGTCTTGACTTTCTGCAACCTTTCAAACAAAACGGTAGAACCGATCTCATCGGGGTGAACAATGGGGAAGAAGTGATCATCGCAAAAAAGGAAGGAATGCGTTTCAGGACGATCGCTACCCATCTGCGCATTCCCTCCGCATCTATCATGTTCGTGGGTGACCTCAACGGGGACCGATTTGATGAAGTGATCGCATGTTCCCCGATGGAGAAGACGATCTTCGTATATCCAAACGACGGTGGACAAATACGATTGCTCCCGTCATGCCTATGGTTCTCCCGCGCAGAGAGGGAGAGGCAAGTGATGATCGGCGATACGAATGGCGACGGGAAAGCCGAGATGATTTTGTATCATCCGGAAGAAGGATCATGGGCAATCCACCAAATCGACACCAGATTCCGCTTTTCATCGCATCCTGTGGTGTTTGGACCATGGGCACGCGGAAGACGAACTGCTTTCACTGCCGATTTTGACGGAAACGGGAAATGGGATCTCGTTTCGTATGATGAAACCAATCACGCTTTGGATCTCGCCTTGTCGTTTCAGCTCCCCAGTGAGTCATGAGGATGTTTCGAAATCGAGCCGAAACCGCAAACGATTCGTTTCTAAATCTGAACCGATACATATTTTATTTCAAGAAACTCTTCCAAGCCGTATTTGCCGCCTTCACGTCCTAAACCGCTTTGCTTGAAGCCGCCGAACGGTGCTTGTGCAACGGAAGGAATCGGGTCATTGATTCCGACAATCCCATATTCCAGCTTTTCCGACATGCGTACCGATCTTCCAAGGTCTGAAGTATATACGTAAGCGGCAAGCCCATATTCCGGATGGTTTGCCAGTTCCAAAACCTCTTCTTCCGTACGGAAGGAATAAACAGGTGCGACCGGGCCGAACGTTTCTTCTTTCGAAATCAACATATCGCGAGTCACGTCAGCCAAAATCGTCGGCTGATAGAAATGACCATGTTTATATTTGTCATCCAGTAATCTCTGTCCTCCACATACAAGCCGCGCACCTTTTTCTAAAGCGTCTTGCACATGACGTTCAACCTTCTCGACCGCGTCCCGATTGATCAATGGTCCGATCTCCACACCTTGTTGCTGACCTTGACCTACTTGTAATTGTTCTACTTTGGTTCGAAACTTTTGCAGGAACGATTCAAGGATGGACTCTTCTACGAAAATTCGGTTTGCACAGACACACGTTTGCCCGGCATTGCGGAATTTGGAAGCGATCACACCGTCAACCGCTTGATCGAGGTCGGCATCAGAGAAAACGATGAAAGGTGCATGTCCTCCCAATTCGAGCGAGACGCGCTTCACCGTGTCCGCCGATTTGCGCATCAGCAATTTTCCTACCTCTGTAGAACCTGTAAACGTAACCTTGCGTACAAGCGGATGAGAAAGGAGCAGGTCGCTCACTTCCCGGGGATCGCTTACCGTCACCAGATTGATGACTCCTGCAGGGAACCCCGCTTCTTCCGCCAATTGAACCAAACGAATAGCAGTGAGTGGAGTTTCTTCCGACGGTTTAACAATGACAGTACAACCGGCGGCAAGTGCGGGCGCGATTTTACGCGTGATCATTGCGGCAGGAAAATTCCAAGGCGTGATGGCAAAAACAGGACCTACTGGCTGATGAATGACTTGTAAGCGTTTGCTCGAGGAGGAAGCCGGAATGAGATCCCCGTAGATTCGTTTCGCCTCCTCCGCATACCAGAGGACGAAATCCGCCGCGTAGAGAACTTCCCCTTCGGCTTCTTTCAACGGTTTTCCTTGTTCTGTTGTCATAAGATTAGCCAATTCGTTCGCGTGTTGTACGATGAGCTGATACCATTTATACAACAAAATGGAGCGTGTGCGGGCGGTTTCTTGCGACCAGGATTTGAATGCCTGATAGGCCGCTTCCACCGCCAGCTTGGCATCATCTGCGGAAGCGTCAGCCACTTCACCGATGATTTCGCCGGTAGCCGGGTTTGTTACGGGGAAACGCTTTTTGTCGGCAGCCTCGCGCCACTGGCCGTTGATATACAGACGATGTTCCATAACGGATACCTCCTTGCACTTGATGGGATGGAATCACACTGAACGAATCTTATGTATTTCGACTCCCTTTTATTTTACATCAAAAACAAAATATCAGATATAATTTGAATGAAATTTCGCACACCAAAGAATATGAGTGACTCGAATTTCATTTATGATATGATTGAAGCATGAAAAAGCCCTTGATTTGACGGGCTTTTCTTTTATACGGTCATTTGAACGCAACGAGATTGAAATGGAAAGGAACGGATTCATGCCTGCAGAATTATTTCCAGAAGAATTATACGAATTGAAGATTCCTGATCATGTACGCGCTAAAATCGAGCACTGGCACACGGAGCGAAAAAGTCTTTTATCTGAAGAAGAGCGTCTGCTTGTGGGTACACCTGGTTATCGGACTCCGCACGAAACGGTGTTATTGGATGCCGTTCTCGCGCTTTATCTTGGCAAAAATGTCTTGCTGAAAGGGCCGACAGGGTCGGGGAAAACAAAGCTGGCAGAATTTCTATCATACCTTTTCTGTCAACCGTTACATTCGGTCAATTGCTCGATCGATTTGGATGTGGAAGCTTTGCTAGGCTTTAAAACCATCGTTCATCGAAATAACCAGCCTCTGGTAGAATTTGTTCCTGGTCCAATCATCAAGGCGATGAAACAAGGGCATTTCCTTTATATCGACGAAATCAATATGGCAAAGCCGGAAGCATTGCCGATCCTTAACGGGGTTCTCGATCATCGGCGAATGATCACAAACCCGTTCACAGGAGAAGTTGTACGCGCAAAAGAAGGTTTCGGCGTGATCGCCGCGATTAATGTCGGTTACATCGGAACGGTTCCGTTGAATGAAGCGTTGAAAAATCGTTTTGTTGTTATCGATGTTCCGTATCTGCAAGGGGACTCGTTAAAACAATTATTGCGCAATCGTTCTCTATTGAAAGATGAGAATTTGCTCGAACTTTTTGTCCGTTTTTCCGCAGATCTGCTTGTACTCACAAAGATGGGACAGCTTTCGGATGATGTTGCTTCCGTTCGAGCTTTGATCGATGCATGTGATCTGTCTGTATTCCTGCCTCCCCTTCGTGCCATTCAACGGGCGATTATCGATAAGCTCGAGGACGAACGGGAACAAGCCGCCGTACGCAATCTTGCCGAAACATTATTCTGGGAGTGACTTCGGTGGATTCATTCTTGCGCATGCAACTATTGGATTTGGCACGAACGCTCATGCAAAGTGACGATTTACATTTGGACGTATCTTATCATTCTTCGCTTCATGCGGAGTGGGACACATTGTATATCAGTCAATTTTGGAGCGATTATCCGGCGGACGACCAATGTTCGGGGATGAAAAGCGATGTGTATTTGCGCTGCATTGGAAGCGCCTGGTTTTCCAATACGCTTGATATTCGCATTTTCCTGGAGCGAGTGTCTGCATGTCCTTTACCGCGCTTTGCGAAAAACTTATTCGCACTCTGTGAGGATCTTCGTCTCGAAAAAATCTGTAAACGTGTTCGTCCGGGAACTGTTCGCGTGTTTTCGAAACGTAGAAGACTCTATTCGGACTATTTTAAGAAACAGACCCGCGTGCATCTCATGAGAAGGGAAGAAGCGGATGCTCTATTTGCGTCGATTTATTTGTGGCATGCAACCGCAAGGATCGACCCTGAATTGCCTGACTCTCTTTTAAACGTTTTACAACAGACGCACCCCTGGTTGGAACGCGTCAACGAAACAAAATCAACCCAAGAGGTTGCCAGCGTGTGTCACGAGATCGTCGATATCGTTTGCTCGGCCATCTCGAAGGATATGGTTACTTCCTATTTTTCCACACATGCATATAACGGAACGGAAAAGCCGTTCCATCAAGCGATACAACCAAGTGAATTTATGGAAGAAATCAGACGTCGTAAGAGACTGAAAAACGACGACAAGACAAACGTATCCCACCAGGAAGATAGCTTTAAAGCGAAGGAAAAACTTCCGACTTGGCATCGGGAAACGAAGGAACAAACGCAGGGATTTCTGCAATTTGAACTGGAGCAAGGAGTACCAAGCGATCGTATGAGCGAGACGGTTCGCGAATCCGATCCAGGGGATCAAGCGATGGCACTGGTACAAGGTTCCACACGTTTCTCGCAACAAAATGATTATTCGGATAATGAGCCACTCATGCAACAGTTAGCCGATCGAATGGCAGGAGAATCAGAGGATTACGGAGAAATCAATCGTTTAGCGAGGTCTGTGTTTCTAGATCCCGATCTTCCTTCTTCGGAAGATATGTATGCATATGCTCAAATGGTGGAACAGATCACCCCTTTTCAACGAAAGCTGATGCGCAGCATTCAAATGACACTCGAGCAGAAAAAAACGGCGAGTGAAGAAAAATTGCCATTTGGGCGGTTGAGCAAAAAACTCACACACATGTTCACAGATCAACAATTGCGTCTCTTTTATAAAAAAAGGAACCCGATCCATCAAATCGATGCTGCTTTTCTGATGTTAGTCGATTGTTCCGCTTCCATGGCGAATAAAATGTATGAAACGAAATTGGGAATCACACTCTTTCATGAAGTGTTGCGCTCTTTACGAATTCCTCATGCGATTGTGGGTTACTGGGAAGATTCCGATCATGCGTCCGATGCAGACTATCCGAATATGTTTCAGGTCGTTATCGATTTTCCATCTTCTTTATCGCGGAAGAGTGGACCGAATTTGCTGCAATTATCTCCGGAACAAGATAATCGGGACGGTTACGCGATCCGCGTCATGACTCGCTTGTTGCAGCAACGGAGCGAAAAGCACAAGATCCTGTTGGTTTTCACAGATGGTGAACCCGCTGCCACAAATTACAGCGATGACGGAATTCTCGATACGTATCAGGCGGTTTTGCAGGCACGTCGCCTCGGTATGGATGTGATCGGTATTTTTTTGGCGAACGGGGAGATCAGTGAGAGTGAACGGCAAACGATGCATAACATATACGGCCCTTATAGTCTCTTGGTGCCACAGGTGGAAGAGTTGCCCCATCATTTGACACCCGTGTTGCGTAAACTCTTAGTGAAAACGATTTGATGGAGGCAGGTTATTGAATACGATCAGTGGGGTGCATCCATGAAAAAAATATTCAAAGATCATTTGCAAAGAACCATTGAGTTTGAATTTCCGCCTCGAAGGATTGTATCCTTGTGCCCGTCGATTACTGAAACGTTATTTGCTTTGGATCTTGAGGAACAAATTGTAGGGAAAACGCGGTATTGTATTCATCCTGAAGACAAAGTAAAGCAGGTGACGAATGTAGGCGGGACGAAAAAAATACAAGAAGATCTCATCAGAACGCTGAATCCCGATCTCATCATTGCGGAAAAAGAAGAAAATACAAAAGAAATGGTCGAATCTCTTTCACGCGATTTTCCCGTTTTTGTCGCAGATGTAGAAAATTACGCGGGTGCGCTCCGCTTGATTCGGGATCTAGGCTTTTTGACGAACAGGGAAGAGAAGGCGCGCCATTACGTCGAAGAGATTGAAGAACAGTTTAAAAACATGCCGAAAGTTCGAGATTGCAAAGTCGCTTATCTCATATGGAAAAAACCGTTTATGGTTGCGGGCAATCACACATACATCCATTCCATTCTTGAAACATGCGGTTTCACGAATGTGTTTAGGGACTATGAAGGAAGGTACCCATCTGTCACAGAGGATGATTTGAAACAAGCAGCTCCTGATTTTCTGTTTTTACCATCCGAACCTTTCCCTTTTACGGATTCGCATAAGGATGAGTTGCAACAGTTATTCCCTGAGATGAAAGTGATTTTAGTCGATGGAGAAATCTTTAGCTGGTACGGCGTGCGCATGATGAAGGTGCCTTCGTATATCAATCAATTATTACGGGAGATGCGGATGTAATCCCTCTGTTTAAGGATTGATCTCACCTCTCCAGCGTCAGAATAATTATCGGAAAGGAACGTTCGTATGGTGCATAAAATGACCCTCCAATCATCAAAAAGGGATGAGTTCATCGAGATTACGGCGAATGTTGCGGAAGTGGTAAGAAAAGAGAACATCGATGAAGGGATTGCTATCGTTTACTGCCCGCACACGACCGCTGGCATTACGATCAATGAAAATGCGGATCCTGATGTAGTACGCGACATGTTGATGAGATTGGATGAAGTCTATCCCTGGGAACACGAAAAATACCGCCATTCGGAAGGGAACTCTGCTTCTCACCTAAAAGCAAGCACGATGGGAGCTTCGCAAACGGTTCTGATCGAAAAGGGTCGTTTGATTCTTGGAAGGTGGCAGGGGATCTATTTCTGTGAATTTGACGGGCCGAGACATCGGACGGTCTACATCAAGGTCATCAAGGGATAAGCGGGGGAGATCATGAGCATCGACGTTTCTTTTCAACAACTTGCGGAATGGATCGAACATGCGAAAAAAATCGTCGTTCTGACAGGAGCGGGCATCAGCACGGAATCGGGGATTCCTGATTTTCGTTCGCAAGATGGAAGATGGACAAAATACCAGTCGATGGAACAGGTGATTTCCAGAGACTTTTTTAAACGCGATCCCGAACGTTTCTGGTCGGCATTTAAAGAGATCTTTCAACTCAAGTTAATGGGAAACTTTTCTCCCAATTTCGGTCATTTGTTTTTTGCGGAACTTGAAAAAGGCGGGAAAGATGTAACCATTTTGACACAAAATGTGGATGGTCTGCATCAATCGGCAGGGAGCACTCGCGTATATGAGTTGCATGGAACCTTGCGGACATCTTATTGCCCGAAGTGTCAAAGCCAATATCAGTTACAGGATATCAATCAGCAAGATGTCCCTCGTTGCCAAAAGAGAATTGATAACGAAACGATTTGCCACACGATATTAAAACCTTCCGTGGTGTTGTTCGGCGATATGGTGAGACATATGGAACTCGCGGCGGAAGAAGTCGCCTGTGCCGATTTGTTTGTTGTCGCAGGCTCATCCTTACAAGTTTCACCGGTCAATTATTTGCCGCGAATCGCACAAATGAATCATCGTACAAAAAGTGTTCTCATTAATAAAGAAAAAACCGAGATGGATGAGCTGTTCGATCTGGTGATTCATCGTCCGATTGGGGATACATTACGTGAGGTCAAAAAATATTTGTCTGATTTACTTTTGTAAAGGGGAATTCCCCTTACAAAAGTAAATCGTCATGTGCTTTCAATTTTTTCTTTTCCTTTCGCGTGATCATATGTTTTTGCGGACGTATCGTCATTTCGGTGATGACAGTTCCTTCCCTCTGATTTAAAATCGTTTCCACTGCTTCCGCAATACATTCGGCGGTGATGTAGCTCTCAGGAAGATCTCCTTCCCGAAAATCAAGATGATCATAAAACGGAGTACGCGTCATATCCGGATGAATCGTTATCACTTTAGCCCCGGTTTTTCGAATTTCGTCAAACAGACTGGTAGCGAAATGGGTTAAACCAGCTTTGGTTGCCGCATATGCGCAACCGTGCGTGCTGGACTTTTTGGCGGTAATGGAAGAGATGTTGATGATATACCCTTGTGACTGCTTGATATTCCGTAATAAGAGTTGGGTTGCGATGAGGGGTGCCTGCAAATTGGTCGCCACCATCGCTTCGATTTGTGACGGTTTCAATTGTTCATGTGGGCCAAAATAACCGACCCCAGCGTTATTGATTAAAAGATAGATCTCATCGTTATTTTGTTTGATCTCTTCGATCGTTTTACATAATTGTTTTGTGTTCGTGATATCACAGGTGATCCGAACAAACTGTTCATGGGTAAAAGAAGTTTTCGAGAAATCCCGCGCAATCCCGTATACTTTAAAGTGTAACGCGATCAGTTTTTTGGCGATCTGCAGTCCGATTCCTGAAGAAGCCCCAGTAACCACAGCTGCTCGCATGTTTTAACCTCTCCATTCTTTATCAAATGTAGATCTTCTCTTTTGGAACGTACGTGTTCACATGTTGGTACACGTGATCGATGAGCTGTTTAGCGATCTCATGCGGATAACTGAAAACGCCGTCATGACTTTCGAAAGGGTAGTGAAGCAGAGCAGAATCAGTGCGATGCTTCCGTATTTTTTTGAGATAATCGCGGGGAATGCGAAAAACCCCGATGCTGATGTCCTGGATTTTTTCTGCTGGCACGACCGAGAACGTACGTTCGATACATTCGCGGTAATGTTCTTGCCAATTTTCAATATGCAGGACAGGATCGAAACAGATGCGAACCTTCCAACCATCATCGATTGCTTGGCGTAAACTTTTCAATCTCGCTGTAAGGTTTGGCGTTCCCGCTTCGAATTGTTGGATGACTGCATCCGGCGAAAGAGTCCATGCCAAGATCACTTGCGAAGCCGGTTCGAGATGTTGGATGGCTGTGTAATTGGCGCTTTTACTGCGGACTTCAAGCAGCAGATCTTCTTGTTCTCTCGCATAATCGATCCACTTGGATACATACGGAGCGATTCTTTCGAAGGCCAGGAGGTCTGTTTCGTAAGAGATCGCCAAATAAACCGGATGTTTCTGCAACGTATGGGAAACTTCCGTAAAGTAATCGTCGATATTCACGAACAGGACGATGTTTGCCGAAGGAAACATGCCCTGTAAGAAGCAGTATTCGCAGTTGTACAGACAATTTAACGCGGATGAAGTGTAATAGAAATAGGTGTTGCCAAAATCATGACAGACTTCCGCCCCGCGATACAGAAAGGGAGCTTTTTTGACTGCCAAAATCAATTTCGGAGCGTGCTTTTGTAAGAAGAAATTCTGCTTGGAACGGTTAAAAACATCTTGGTATCGATCGATTTCAATCCGGTTCGCATGCGGGAATCGTTGGAGGATCGTTTGTGTCAATGGATACTTCCAGGCTTCTTTTTCGATGTAGATGTGTGAAAAATCATTCGTAAAGAAGCTGTCTTTTGATTTTTGCAAAAGCCATCTTCCCCTCGTGCTTGGATTCTGCATGAACGGACAAAAAAGCCCGTAGACAGGAGAGATCCTGCCTCGTGCGGATTTTATACTGTATAGCCAGTTGCATCAGTTGGTGGTATAACGTTACAGACAAGTGTAATTGATCGCGAATCTGTTGCAACAGGAGATAATCCTCTTCCATCAAGATTTCCTTGTTTCCCGCTACGATCCCGTGACTTGCTCGCATCAGTCGTTCGAGTGCCGGTATGTTGTCTTTTATTAAAGAAGAAACCGATTGTGGTGTTATCTGCGCTTCATCTAAAAAATCGGAAACGATTTTTAAAACATAGATTTGATGGGGAGCAAGGAAGGTCGAGGCTGCAGCGAAGCATGCGGCTCCTTCCATATCAACAACATCACCTGTGATACATGTTTTCATATCGAGGTGAACAGGTTGTGAAAATGTTTCCAGCGCGCATTCCTTCAGATTATGTTTGATGAGAATGTCAGGATAAAAAGTTTGATTCGTATCGTGATGAATGATCGTATGACAAAGAAGGGGTTGACCGATTTGGAAATGGTCGTGTGCCGTTCCGCAAATCCCTATATTGATGAAAATATCCTCATCTTTCACACGGTTTAAAGTAAGTAGATGCGCGGTTGCAATCGAAGCAGAAAATATCCCTACACCTGTGATGATAAGTGTGATCTTCTCGTTAGCAAAGATTTGAAAGCGTGTCGATGAATGGAGTTTCTTTAGTTGAAAGTAGTCGATCAATGGTTTCGCTTCACTGTATAAAGCAGTGGTGAAGTAAAACAAGCGAAAACATCCTTCCTTCAAAGTGATGAGGTGATCATGGAGAGCTCATTGGAGCTCGGAATGAAATGATCGTTATCTTTTATTTTACTAAAGATACCTGCTTATGTTAAATCAATCAAAAAGGGGCTCCTTGTAACAAGGAACCCCTTTTGTTATGGACTCACACATCTATATATGACACCATCAAAGGGATCAACTGAAAGCAAGATGATTAATATTTCAGCGCCATTTGTTTCTTCTTTTGTTGAAGGGCAACAATACCGCACAAAATGAGGTATCGCTCTTGCATCGTGAGGCGTCTCCACTGTCCGACTTTATACATCATCACGATCACCTTCCATATGACAAATTGAGACTCCTATATACAATTATACTCAAGAAATTTGTTGAAAAATGATATAATTTGTATTACACAAAAATTTCACAAATTAGTAGAACAAACGTAGAGGGATACTCATCTCATATGTATCAATTGAATGTATCTACTATAGAATCTGACTATCATACAATCTCATTCATATTCTTCATATGATGTTGGTTTAAACTGTGGTGTATAAAATTGGAGTAATGGGCCAATGTATACCTAGAAGCCGTAGAAGGAGGATATGTATGCGTAAATGGCCCATTATTTTCTTATGTTTATTTACAGTCACGGGTTGTCAAGGGGTTCGGTTGGGAGAACCGAAACAGCAGACGCCACCGAAAACACAGAGTCAGGAAATGCAAAAGGGAACAAACCTCGTCAAAGTGGAGAGCACAGAGTATGTGGTAAATGGAAACGAGATTATTTTGCGTACAAAGCCGATCTCAGAGTCTGATGTGAAAAGAGCTGGCAACGAGTATGTAATCAACATGAGAGACACTGACGCACTTCGCGATTTTCTGCAGTATATTCATCCCAATACAAGAGCCGAAAAAATTACGGTAAAGAGCGGAGACAACACCTTGCTGTCCGTCCCAGCTCAAACGGATCGAAATGAAGGCACACCGAGTCCTATTACGGAGAACACTGTACCTAGTCCTAACACAATGCAAACATCTGGTATTCAGATACCGCCAAGGGGCGTTCGAATCGATCCAAACATTACACCTCTAGCACCTATAAACGCCAGTCACGCAGACAAAGTAGCCGCATTGCGTCAAGTCGGAGAATCGAAGCTAGGAGAAAGATATGTATGGGGACATAACGAGGATAGAGGACAAGTAGGGTTCGACTGTTCAAACTATGTGGAATATGTGTATCACCATGCTCTTGGGTATCTGTTTACAACGTCCAGTCGGATGCAGTATCAACGGGTTGGGGTGCCGGTCCCAGTAAGTCAAATGCAAGAAGGCGATTTGGTTTGCTTCAACAATGGAGGACATGTCGGCATTTATATGGGGAATGGTCAAATGATTCAAATGGGTGGCGGAACAGGAAAATGCTCTTATCTTCCTTTAAAACCAGGATCCTATTGGTATAGACATATCTCCGCGGTCAAGCGCATGTTTTAACTTTTGAAGAGCACGTGAAAGCTCAATCTGAAAACGCCCGTTTTTTCGGGCGTTTTGTTATTTATCAAAATCGGTTGTCAATTGCTAAGGTGGTGTATAATACACCGTAAAAATGCTTTTGGAGGTTTTATGAAATTATGAAATCACAAGCGAATTCAATCCTCAAAATAAAATATGGGAACGAAATACCTTTTAGTGAAATCGATGGAGGTCCAAAGCTCACAAAGGGAAGTTTTGTTTCATTGTATCAAGGGGAGCTTCAGGGCGAAGGTGTGTTAGAAGAGTTGAAATCCTATTTTTCGGAAGCATCTGCCACTGTCTACGGCTTGGAACGCATTACCGGGCATGTTGGCGATAAATCAGGGAGCTTCATATTGGAGCATCTTGGAAAATTCGAAAATGGAATTCTCACATCAAAGCGTACGGTCGTTCCTGGTTCCGGAACCGGAGATTTGAAAGGCATCCGGGGTGAAATTCATTTTGAATCCGGTAACGCCGAAGAGTTTCCGATCACTTTTAACTACTACTTTGAGGATTAGGTCTCTGTTCATTCAAATCCGGATTAAACCGTTAAAGAGATTTTAAGGTTCCTAATGCAACGGAGTGTCTTTTGGGTGGGTTGTGTCGCTTTGCAGCGCAGAGGTGAGTTGAAGGTCGTTCCGCTTCCTTTAAACCGTTAATAGGGCAAATGCTTTGCGCGTAATAGTGACTTTGAAGGTCGTCTCGGTTCCTTTGGAACGTTAAAGGGGCATATACTCGGCGTGAAACAGCGACTTTGGAGGTCGTCTCGCAACAACTAAGCATATTCCAAGCGAGACGACCTCCACGGAGCATGAACGCCAAGTATATGCCCGCAATGACGACCTTCACGGAGCATGAGCGCAAAGCATATGCCCGTTCGACTTTCATCGAACCTAAGCGCAAAGCGATACATCCACCCAAGCACTCATACTCTGGATTCCAAATATTTTAGATATGTCAATCTTTTTTCTCTCTTTTATAGTATATTTAGAATTTTTGATTTATAATATGTACTTACAAAGGTTTGGTGGTTGAGCAGAGGCGACGAATCAACGCGTATGTCGCAACAACGTTTTTTGATTGTTATGGGGACGTAACTGTAAAACTGGGGTGATCTTATGCTTTGGATTTCTATCGGCGTCCTGTTATCGGCCTACCTACTCGCGAAAGACCGGATCCATAACCATTTGAAAAGGAAGATACATGAGGTCAGAAAGCGGTTTTTGAAAAAGAAAAAGAAAAAAAGCAAAGTTGTAAGCCTCAATGCATACAGGAAGAAACAAAGGCGTTACAAACCTGCCCAGTATAATAGCCATCAAAAAGAATCCATGAAAAGGATGTTTCAAGAAGCCGACATTCCGTCCGAAGGTGAACATAGCAAATAGAAACGATGCGAAAACCTATCTCCGGTTTCTGTAACTGATGGAGAATACCGACCAACCATAAAGAAATGACTGTCAATTCCAAATTGCGATCAAAATAATGCACCTAAAGGGGCTAATGATGGCCCCGATGTCCATTCCCAGAGAAGTGAGATTCATAGGACAAGTATTAGATTCTAAACGGAAAACTCATACATATCCTAATACTGATTTGTCATGAATCAAAACGGAGGGGATTCACGATGGGGTGCATACGTAATGTATCGGGAGATCCTATCGCATTTGTTGAAGGTCACTTCATTAAAGATATCCATGGGAAGATCATCGGTAAAATAGAAGGGAGTTTCATAAAAAATTTTGAGGGAATTACGGTGGGAGAAGTAGATGGTCGTTCGATTCGAGACATGAGCAAAAACAAAGTAGCTCAAATCGATGGGAAAATCATTCGAGATCGCGATGGAAACAGAGTGGGAGATGTTGACGGTGATATTCATACTGCAATCGGTGGGGCGGCTTTCTTTTTTCTTCTCTGACGGGAAAATAGAAATGACAAATTTGGAAGCGTTATCATGCGTGTAAAACACTGCATTCTCTCTCGCTCTTGCGAAAAAATAGATCTTTAATAATAATGGTGGAGGATACAATACCGACTCAACAGGAGAACGGGAGAGATTGCAATGAGAAAAATAGCAATAACCTTGCTCCTTTTGACCCTGCCAGCACAAACAGCTTTTGCTGACGCGCAGCCCGGTAACCGAATCATTACTTTGGGAGCGGATTTAACCCCGCAAGAAAAAGCATCGATTTTAACGGAATTTAAACATTCGGACAAGGATACAATGATCGTCGTCTCTTATCAGGATGAAGTCCACTATTTTCCGGACACTAAATTAACGGGACGTGAGCTTTCTTCTTGTTTAATTACGATAAAAAATAAAGGGGAAGGGATTTCAGTCACGAAGAGTCCCAATATCATCCAGGTTAGCGGCGAAATGTACGAAAATGCTCTGTTAACAGCTGGGGTGCAAGATGCGGACATTTATGTGACGGCCCCCGAGCCTGTGACAGGAACGGCTGCTCTTACGGGGATTTTTAAAGCGTTTGAATCGGCAACCGGAAACAAACTGAATGAAAACCGTGTTCAAGCGGCGGGTGACGAGGTACAAAAAACGTCTGAGCTAGGAAAAGAACTTGGGAATCAACAATTGGCCGCCGATTTTGTCCGCAGGCTCAAAGAGGAAATTCAGAAATCCAATCCGCAAACGGATGCCGATTATCGGAAGATCATCGAACAGATTGCACAGCAGATGGGGATTCAATTGACTCCTGAGCAAGTTCAATCTCTCATCGATCTCTTGAAAAAACTTAACTCCTTGCACATCGACTGGTCAGCCTTAGGCAACCAAATCAAAGATATCGGACAGACCCTCGGACAATATGCAAAAGATCATCCGCAAGAGACGAATGCGATCGTCGAGTTTTTCAAGCAAGTGTTCCATGCATTTCAGCAGTTGGTACAGAAGATGTTTCATTAGAACCTCCCGGGATTCCCGGGGGGTTTTTATGCATTTGAAAATAGACGAATAATTTGTCCTCTATATGTGTACATTTTGTTTGAAGTGTGTTAATATTATAATGAAGATCGTTGATACAAAAAGATTTTCACTGCGTTTAAATGTATTTATACAGTGTACATTTGTTTGTTTGAGAATTACAACATGAGTAAAGAATAAATGAGAATACATAGTAACCTTGGGAGGGATCCTTGGTGTCCAGTAAAGTATTGGAGAATTTCTTGAAAGAACATTTGGAGGATTTAAAAGGAAAAGGTCTCTATAATGTAATCGACCCGTTAGAAAGTGCTAACGGACCGATGATAAAAATTGCGGGGAAAGAGTTGATTAACTTATCGTCCAATAACTACTTGGGTTTGGCAACCGATCAAAGGTTGATTGATGCAGCGATCGAGGCTACGAAAAAATATGGGGCAGGCTCAGGAGCGGTAAGGACGATTAACGGGACGTTAGATATCCATGTGAAACTTGAAGAAAAGCTGGCGGAGTTTAAGCATACCGAAGCTGCTATCGTTTATCAATCCGGTTTCAATTGCAATATGGGTGCCATATCAGCCGTGATGGATAAGGATGATGCCATACTGTCCGATGAATTGAACCACGCTTCCATTATCGACGGATGCAGATTGTCAAAAGCTAAAATCATCCGATACAAACATTCAGATATGGAGGATTTAAGAAACAAGGCGAAAGAAGCGAAAGAATCCGGACTGTATAAGAAAATCATGGTGATCACGGATGGAGTGTTCTCCATGGATGGAGATATCGCCAAGCTCCCTGAGATTGTGGAAATCGCCGAAGAATTTGACCTGATCACGTATGTGGATGATGCGCACGGTTCCGGTGTATTAGGTAACGGGGCGGGAACCGTAAAACATTTCGGCCTGTCCGATAAGATTGATTTTCAAATCGGGACTCTTTCCAAAGCGATTGGCGTTGTTGGCGGGTATGTTGCCGGGAAAAAAGATCTAATCGACTGGCTGAAGGTTAGAAGCAGACCTTTTCTGTTTTCCACTTCTTTGCCGCCTGCAGCTGTTGCTGCTTGCATTGAAGCGATCGATATACTTTTGAACAGTACGGAGTTACAGGATAGATTGTGGGATAACGGAAATTATTTAAAGAGAGGTCTCAAGGCGCTGGGGTTTGATATTGGAGAAAGTCAAACACCGATTACTCCATGCATTATAGGGGATGAAATTAAAACCCAAGAATTCAGCAAAAGACTATATGAAGAAGGCGTGTATGCGAAAGCGATTGTATTCCCAACCGTACCAAGGGGAACGGGGAGGGTTCGAAATATGCCGACAGCGGCGCATACCAAAGAGATGTTGGATCGGGCATTATCCATTTATGAAAAAGTGGGGAAAGAGCTGGGGGTTATTTAAAAGGTAAAACATCGATTGATGGGGTACCGTTTTGGGAGGCATTCTCATGAAGAAAATTTTGGTTACTGGAGCATTGGGTCAAATCGGTTCGGAGCTTGTCATGAAAATGAGAGATATCTATGGCTCTGAACATGTGATTGCATCAGATATCAGAAAAAACGAAAGCGAACTTGTACAATCGGGGCCATTTGAAATCTTGGATGTCATGGATGCGAAGGCGATGTTTGAAATCGCTAAAAAATATCGTGTGGATACGATCATTCATTTGGCTGCGTTATTGTCAGCGACCGCGGAAGCAAAGCCGCTTCTGGCCTGGAATTTGAATATGGGAGGGCTCATGAACGCCCTTGAAGTCGCAAGAGAACTTCGGTGTCAATTTTTCACGCCAAGTTCCATAGGGGCGTTCGGTCCGACTACTCCAAAAGATCATACACCGCAAGATACGATACAAAGACCGACAACCATGTACGGTATAAATAAAGTATCAGGTGAATTGCTTTGTGACTATTATTACTATAAATATGGTGTGGATACGCGAGGACTTCGTTTTCCTGGACTGATCTCTTACGTTACGCCTCCAGGGGGAGGGACGACAGATTACGCGGTCGAGATTTATTATGAAGCTGTACAGAAAGGCAGATATACATCGTATATCGCGAAAGGGACTTATATGGATATGATGTATATGCCAGATGCATTGCATGCGATCATTATGCTCATGGAAGCCGATGCTTCAAGACTTAAGCATCGAAATTCATTTAACGTGACGGCCATGAGTGTGGAACCGGAGGATATCGCTTCGGAAATCAGAAAGCATATTCCGGAGTTTCAAATGGATTATAACGTAGATCCTGTAAGGCAAGCGATTGCCGAGAGTTGGCCCAATTCCCTTGACGTAACAGCAGCTAAAGAGGAATGGGGCTTTAAAGCGGAATACGATTTGAAGAAAATGACACAGGATATGCTCGCGAAGCTGAGTGAGAAATTTAGCCTGGTAACCGTAGGTTAGATTGCGTCGGCCGAAAGGAATTTTAAATCATATGAAAACGACCCATACCGTTAGAGACCGGTATGGGTCGTTTTTCTGAAAGAGCCGCAGCAATAGTGACTGTATCACCATCGATGTGGATGCCAGTTTGGGACAAGGATTCGTCAACGGATGCCTTGTTTTCTTTACATAAACTACGCAATTTGTTTATTAAACATTAATAACCAACTTGTATGCTTTTAAGTGAAAAGTGAATATGTTGAAGACAAGGGTTGGAGACTTGGAGAAACCTGTAGCGAGACGAGCCGTAACACATCGATATGGCTCCGGATATCTTGCTATAGGTTTTTTTGTTAAGAGAACAATCATATATCGTTATTGGGTCACGTGTGTTGTGCAAAGAGGAAAGTATGCATCTTTGCCTTCAGGAGAAACCATGTTAGGAAGGTGTAAAACCATGTCGCAAGTATTGCTTCGGCAGATTACAAAAACATTTAACGGGAACCCGGTGATTGAAGATTTGAATGTCACGATCCCTTCTGGATCTTTTACGGTACTGGTCGGTCCGTCCGGCTGCGGGAAATCGACGACCTTGCGGATGATCGCGGGACTCGAGCACCCGACAAGCGGTGACATTTATATCGGCGAAGAAAAAGTCAATCAGGTGGAACCGGGCAAGCGGGATATCGCCATGGTTTTTCAAAATTATGCCCTTTATCCCACGATGACAGTCAAAGAAAACATCGAATTCGGTCTCAAGAATCGAAAGGTTCCTAAACCGGAACGTGAGCGACTGATCGCAGAAGTGGCGGAAGTGGTGGGGCTACGGGAATACTTGAACCGCAAGCCAGGGGAATTGTCCGGCGGGCAACGACAGAGGGTGGCACTGGCCCGCGCCATGGTAAAGAAACCGAAAGTGTTCCTCATGGACGAACCTCTTTCCAATCTGGATGCGCAGTTACGTCAACAAATGCGGGTCGAGCTCATGGAACTTCATAAAAAATTGGGGGCCACATTTATATACGTCACCCACGATCAAGTGGAAGCCATGTCGATGGGAGACCAGATTATCATCATGAATCACGGAAAAGTCCAACAGGCGGCCAGTCCCATGGAAGTCTACCATCAACCCGCCAATCGCTTTGTCGCTACATTCATCGGTACGCCCCCGATGAATATCGTGTCTGTCCGGTGGCTGGACGGAAAACTGGTGATCGGTGATCAAACGGTCAAACTTCCGGCTGACTTCATCAAGACTGAACTTTCTTCCGTGCATGCTATAGGCATCCGTCCAGAAAAAATACAACTTCAGCAAAAGGGAGAGCCTGTTCCCAAGGAACGCGTGTTTACTTGTGAAGGAACGATTGTCGCACATGAGATGTTGGGAGCGGAAACCCTTTATTACGTGGATACTCAACTGGGACGTCTGAGCGTGAAAAGTTACGGAGACAACGTATTCTTGAGCAACCAGATCCGGGTGGAACTTCCCTATGACAGCCTTTACTTTTTTGACGCGGAAGGAAGCTGCATTCCTGTCCGAAAGGAAACAAATGCGGGAAAAGAGGAGCGTGCGGTACTGTGATCCGACGGCTTTCTCCTTATCTCTATACCGCTCCGGCCCTTGTGATCTTAGCGATGTTTTTTATCTACCCGATTTTTTACATGTTTTACTTAAGTTTCACTTCATGGGACCTTGTCAGTCCGGAGAAAACATTCGTCGGCCTTGAAAACTATAAAGAACTTATTCACAGTCCAGATTTTCTGCAAACCCTGTCGAACACGTTGTTTTATACCGTATTGACGGTGGGGATTTCCCTGGTTCTCTCGTTGTTTCTCGCGTTGTGGCTGAATCGCAAGGGCAACAGGTACCGCTTTTTACAAGGGGCGATCTTTAGTCCCCACATTATTTCCCTTGTATCCATTTCCTTGTTATGGATGTGGATGATGGATCCCCAGTACGGGTTGCTGAACTGGGTACTTTCCTTATTTGGAATGCCCCCATCAAAATGGCTGGCAGATACAAGTTCCGCCATCTATTCCTTGGTACTTGTAAGTGTATGGAAAATCCTTGGCTACAATACGCTCATCTTTATTGCCGGATTGCAGAGTATTCCCAAGGAAGTTTATGAGGCGGCCGCACTGGATCAAACGCCTTGGTGGAGGAAATTGACGCGCATCACGATCCCGATGCTGTCACCGACAATATTCTTTTTGCTTATCATCAACACGGTCAATTCCTTTCAGGTCTTTGATACCGTACAGATCATGACGCAGGGAGGGCCGGCCAACAGTACGAACATGCTGGTATTCTTCATTTACCAAAACGGTTTTGATTTCTTTAAAATCGGCTACGCGTCGGCGGCAGGTGTCATTCTTCTTTTGTTTGTGGGGATTGTTACCATCTTTCACTTTCTGTTCTTGGCCAAAAAAGTACACTACCGCTAAAGGGGGTGAAGTTCAGTGGAACTTGTGCGCAAAATCTTGAAACCTGTCGAATGGATCGGGATCGCGATTGTATCTTTGATCTTTCTCTTTCCTTTTGTCTGGATGATGCTTACATCACTGAAAAGCATCGACGAAACAACCGTTTTTCCTCCCAAGTGGATCCCTTCATCGATTCACTGGGAAAATTTCGTGCAAGCCTGGAGTTCCGGTCCGTTTCTCGCCTACTTAATAAACAGTATTTTCGTCAGTTTGGCGATACTCGTCTTGCAGTTCATCACGGCTGTACCTGCCGCGTATGCATTTGCCCGGTATCGTTTTAAAGGATACAAGATATTATTCGGATTTACATTGATTGCCTTGATGATTCCACCGCAAATCACGTTTTTACCCGTGTTTATTCAAATGAGCGGTTGGAATTTGATCAACACGTACATCCCATTAATTCTCCCCTATGCGGCAAGCGCCTTTGGCATTTTTCTTCTTCGCCAATCGTTTATGCAAGTGCCGGAAGAAATTCTGGAAGCGGCACGTTTGGATCAGGCGAGCGAATGGAAAATCATGTGGAAGATCATGGTGCCCATGGCGCGTCCTGTTCTCGTCACATTCGGCCTGTTTAGCTTTATTTACCACTGGAATGATTATTTTTGGCCTTTGGTCATGACCAATCAGGATGTCGTTCGCACCTTGCCGGTGGGGATTGCCGCTCTGAAAGCATCTGAAGGGGGTGTTGCCTGGAATATCGTCATGGCCGGGAATATGATTCTCGTGATTCCGATTTTGATCATCTTTTTCTTTGCCCAACGTCAGATCATTCGAGCCTTTGTTTATTCAGGTGTGAAGTAATCAAGAGGAGGATCATCATGAAAAAAGGTCTCATCTCTTTATTGGTAGCTCCCATGTTACTTGTGGGAACGGTACTTTCCGGTTGTGGAACCAAAACGACTTCCACGGAGACAAGCGGCGGAAACGGTGATAAACCGGTGACCATCGATTTCTGGTATGCCCTCAGCGGCAAAAACGGTGAAGTGATCAAGAAGATGGTGGATGAGTTTAATCATTCGCAAAATGAAGTGAAAGTGAATGCCACCTTCCAAGGTGACTATTACACCAATCATGCTAAAGTCATGTCTGCCATTGCCGCAGGGAATCCGCCGGATGTGACGATGGTTGAGGTCGCTTCCGTCGCTTCTTTCGCAAACAGCGGCGCGCTTGAAGATCTTACGCCCTACATCAACGGAAAAGACGGCATTGATAAAAACGATTTTATTCCTGGTCTTCTCGGTAACTCTACTTGGAACAACAAATTCTATGCATTGCCGTTTAACCGTTCGACCCCGATTCTTTACATCAACAAAGATAAACTGAAAGCGGCCGGCTTGGATGAAAACGGACCGAAAAACTGGGATGAGCTGGAATCCTATGCGAAAAAGCTTTCCAAAAAGGATACGGAATGGGGCTTCGAAACTCCGATCGATATCTGGTTCTATGAAGCGCTTGTCGCTGAAAATGGCGGCAAAATCCTGAGCGAGGACGGGAAAAAGGCTTTGGTCGACTCCCCACAAGCGATCGAACCGATTCAATATTGGAAGAAAATGATCGACGAGGGAGCTATGAAAATGCCTCCGGGAGCCAAATATGATGCCTGGGCGGTTGCCGATAACGACTTTATTAACGGGAAAGTGGCTATGATTTTTGATTCGACAGGAAGCCTGAATGACCTGATGAGCAAAGCGAAATTCAATGTAGGTACCGCCTTTCTGCCGCAAAAAGAAAGTTATGGTGTACCTACGGGCGGCGCGAATCTTGTGATGCTGGCAAAATCGAAGAAGAAAGATGCAGCCTGGAAATTCATGAAGTGGATGACCGATCAACAACAAACGATCGCATTCTCGCAACAAACCGGTTACATGCCTGTGCGTACATCGGCTGTTAACAGTCCGGACATGCAGAAGTTCTTCAGTGAAAAACCGCAATTTAAAGTGGCGGTGGATCAGTTGAAATACGCTCGCCCCCGTCCGATCGCTCCTGGATACAAAGAACTGCAGGAAGTCATCATGAACGAAATTCAACGGGCGATTCTGGGGCAAGCTACACCGGAAGATGCCATGAAGGAAGCGGTCAATAAAGCGAATCAATTATTAAACAAATAAGAGTGAAGGGTGAAAAGGCCGCGGGTCCTCTCGCGGTTCTTTTCATAAAGTAGAGGAGGAACAAGGATGAACAATCCGTGTGCTGCGCATCGCGGCTGGTCGAACAAAGCTCCAGAAAATACATTGGCTGCCTTTCAAAAAGCGATCGAGCAGCCGCACATCGATATGATTGAGTTGGATGTGCAATTAAGCCGGGATGGAGTACCTGTAGTCATCCATGACTTTACGTTGGAACGAACGACGAACGGTACGGGATATGTTGGAGATTATACGCTGAAGGAATTAAAACAGTTGGATGCAGGTTCCTGGTATTCTGAAGCGTTTGCAGGGGAAACCATTCCAACGTTTGAAGAAGTATTACAACTGGTAAAAGGAAAAAAGAAGTTGAACATCGAGCTTAAATGTGCTGGCGACTGGTATCCCGGCATTGAAAAAAAGGTGATTGAGTTGATCCGTCAATACGGGATGGAATCCTCTGTGGTGATCACTTCGTTTCATCATGCGAATATCCGCGAAGTCTCCCGCCTGGCCCCCGATCTAAAGAAAGGGTTGCTGATCGATGGGATGCCTTTATTACTGGATGAACAACTGGAAGTCACAGGTGCGACTGTTTTATCGATGTATTATCCGTTTTTGACAGAGACATTTGTTCGTTCCTACAGGGATCGCGGGATTGAATTCATCGCCTGGACGATCGATCAACCGGAAGAGATGAAACGGGTGGCGGCACTGGATGAAGGGATTGTGATCTGTACCAATGAACCGGAGCGCTACCTGGAATTACGAGTATACACGGAAAAAACTTGAGAGGAGAGAGGGGATAATCATCCCCTCCCCTCGATCCCGTTCTCGCTTTACATACCTGCTAGGACAGAAGTCTTCATCTTTCGCTTCGGTGTTTGTTTTTTCTCCAAAATAACGATACTTCCAATCATACCGATCAAAGAGAACAGAGTCGGCACTAACAATCCAAATTGATAGCCTCCACCCGCAGCATGTGCTCCCAGCGAATGAGCGCCACCAAAGTGATCAAGTACCAACCCAAAGAGTGTTGGCAGGGTTACAGCACTTAAAAATCCTCCCGTATTGGCAAATCCAGAAGCGACCCCTACCTCTGTTTTTGGGAACGACTGTCGAACAACTGCAAAGGTCAGCATGCTTGCCCCGTTGCCGAAACCGATCAGGAAAAAAAGAATCAGTAAAACGGCGATTGGTGGTTTCGCTTCCCACAAGCATAATGTCAGCCAGCTTAAAAAGGTGATGAAGTGGATGAGAACATAAGGTTGTTTTCGAGATCCCCACTTATCAGAAATATAACCGGTTATCGGTCCACCTAACAAAGCGCCGATTAAACCTATTGTCACCAATTCGCTCGCCGTCGTTCGATGAAATCCATAAACCACCATACCATAAGGCACTGCCCAAGACCCGATAAACCCTATATAGGTCCCCACGAGACCGAAGTGACAGAGAAAGGTCGCCCACGCTTGGCGGCTATGTAGGAGCTTCCTAAATACTCCTTTGTTTTTTGGTTTGAGCTCCTGTACTGGTTGGTTCATCTTCAGCTGGTAGGGGGCAGTATGGCGTTTCGTTCCTGTCATCATGACCAAGTAGATCATCGCGGCACATCCGCATAGGATCAAGCCTAAACAGAAGAAGGGAACCCTCCAACCTTGATGAGCGATCCAAAAGGTTAGGGGTACAGAGGTTAGGATAGCGCCGAGACTTCCCGACATCCCGGTCCAACCTAGCAGACTTGCAAATTCATCAGCCCGAAACCATTGACTTAAAACCAACACGATGTTAATCCAAATCATTGCATCCCCAATTCCCACTAACACTCGTGTTGACATCAAGATCCATTCATTCGGGGAAACACTATACAGAATCGTCCCTACACCGTCCAACAGAGTACCCATCAGTAAAAACAAATAAGGGCCGAATCGATCCGCCCATATACCTAAGGGAATTTGTAAGCTCATATACGCAATATACTGAAATCCTGTAAGCAGTCCTAATGTCGAAGCAGTCATCTGAAACTGCTTCATCAATTGATCCGTAATCAATCCAGGTGCAGTACGCTGGCTAAAAATGAAAAAATACGTGACAGCTAGTGTGAAAAACACCAACCACTTATACTTACTGTTTTCGTCAAAAGACAATGTCTCTCTCTCCTATCTATTTGTCTTTTTGATTTATTAACACTTCCGCACATTTCCTTCCTTCAAGTTTACCATAGAATCGAAAATCAAGGGTACATTTGGGTCGGACTCCAATGATTTCGTTTACTCATACTTAACATTGTATTTATTTTGGATTCAAGAAAGAAAAGTATCATTTGAAGTGACAAGAGAATACATGTTTCTTGCTTTGAAAATTGGGAGAGACCTATAGCGAGAATCTCTAAAAGCAATTGTTCGATATCCTTAAGATCTTGCTATAGGTTTACTTGCTTCATTAGGAGGGAGCACACGTTGCAGAAGGAGGAATTGTACGCTCGACTGGCTGAATACAAGAAGATCGCTTCGGTGAAACATGTGAAATATATTGAAAAAGCGTTAGAACACAAGTTGGGCGGTGTTTTTCTCCTCACCGGAAACATCGGTGCGCTCAAACGTTACGTAGACTTCTATAAAAAACAACAACAGCTTGTATTCTTGCACTTAGAAAAAATAGGTGGTTTACAACTGGATCGTGAAGGGCTTGAATTTATAGCAAAGTATGTGAAACCGACCGGTATTATCAGTACCAAAGGAACGATCATTAAACATGCAAAAAAGCATAATCTCCTGACGATCCAGCGTCTGTTTTTGATTGATTCGGATGCTTTGGACAATGGGCTTGCATCCTTAGAGGAAACGAAACCAGACGCGATTGAAATCATGCCTGGCATTATACCGCAGATGATAGCAAAAGTAAAAAATAGAACGAGCATTCCAATTATTACAGGTGGATTGTTGGAAACACGGGAGCAAATGCAGGCGGCCATCGCGAACGGGGCGATCGCTGTATCAGCTGGAAATCCAAATTTATGGGGAGCCGAACTCAGTTAAAGTCACGAGGGAGGAGGCGTTGTGATGGAGAGAGTGACTGATTGGATACGTGAAGGAGACGTGAAGACATTTTTCTGGGTGAACCGATCCTGGAAATGTTTCTTAACTGACTTACTTATGTCCATAGTAACACTCATGGGTGGAGCGATATGGTGTATCGGTTTTACACTCGTGTTATTGCTGAGTGATCATGCATTTTGGCACCAAGTCGGTGTGCATCTGTCCATATGCCTTTCGATCAGTCATTTGATCGTTAGGTTCTGTAAAAAAATATTTCCACGTCCGCGTCCTTACAAAGTATTGGATAATGTTTTTACAGGACGGTGGCTCTTACAGGATGCTTCCTTCCCTTCAGGCCACGCCACAGCCTCTTTTTGCATGGCCACTATATTGTCCGAGGTTTTTCCCGCGTACAATTATCTTTTTTACGGATTAGCCGCTTTCGTTTCCTTTTCCCGTGTGTACCTGGGGTTACATTATCCGACCGATATTGTCTTTGGCGCGATACTTGGAACAACCACCGCCCGGTTACTGGGTTAACCGTTGGAGTGAGATGTTCCGCTAAGGAGGCATAGTATGCCACATATCGTCTTGTTATCCGAATCGATTGGCGCAGGTCATGAAAGAGCAGCAATGGCGATCGAAGAGGCTCTCTTGAGCCTTAACGAGAACATCCAGGTAACAAGATTAAATGTATTAGATACATTTCGACCTCGTACCGCCAAAGTCACAAGAACATTATATTTACAATCGCTGTCCCATTACCCCAACTTGTGGGGCAAATGGTATGAAAAACACCGGCAAAAAGAGTGGAAAGGTATAAGTCGTTCCCTGGTCCGTGGAATTTTGCGAAAGGAAGTAGTCTCTTGGCTGCATCAACTTGCCCCGGATGTAGTGGTTTGTACACATCCGTTGCCAACGTTCCTCATCGCCGAGATGAAGAAACAGGGATTGCAAATCCCTTTGTGTTCTGTGTTGACCGACTTTGACTTGCATGCCTACTGGACACATCGGGGAGTCGATGTGTATTGTGTGCCGGTAAATGAAATGAAGGAAGAGAGCCTCAAACGTCCGGGCAACCGGGCCGCAGTGATTGTGTCGGGAATTCCCGTCTTACGCACCTTCACGGAAACAGCAGCCAAAAAATCCGATGACCCTGTTTTTAACGGCAATGTTCTCATCATTGGCGGAGGATTGGGGATTGGCGTTTTACCCGTGGTACAGCAAATGGTGATGTCAAAAATTCCGTGCACGTTGACCGTTGTATGTGGATTGAATCAATCCCTTCGTCGGCAGTTGAAAGCATGCTATGGTAATCACAAGAATGTACGAATTCTGGGCTATAGTCGTCAAATTGAAAGGTTGATGGCAGAAAGCGATTTGCTCGTCACCAAACCTGGAGGTCTCACTATAGCAGAGGCGCTCGTTATGAAACTGCCCATGGTATTGTATACACCGATCCCTGGACAGGAATGGAGGAACGGACAGGTCATGAACGAGTACGGCGTAGCGATCACTGCGGGTACTCCGGCTGATACGTCGAATATCGTTCATGATCTCCTGCAAAATCATACACGGATAGAAAAAATGGTAAAAGCGATGAATGGGATTCGCCGGCCTTATGCATCGATTGAGGTGGTTGAAACGATCATGGATTTGGCAACACAAGGACAAAGAAAACGGATGTATGTCATGATGTCCTGAGTTTGTCCGGACGTATTTGCGCTTTTCGTTACTCTTCGACAAAATGGAGTTTCTTTCCGAAAACTTTTTGGAACTGTTCCATGAATTGTGCTTCCGCAGTAAGTGGAATCGTATGCTTGATGCCAGGGGCTCTTCCTATATAGATATCTTCACCGTCGATCTTGCAGAAGAGTTGCTGTTGCGACTCATGACTCAGATGCAAGGTCATTATTTTTGCAAGTTCATGGATCATCCACACTTTTTTTAGGTTGCGATTCACCTCACCTTTTAATAGGAGAGATAAATGGACCAACTCTTCATGCGATAGACCATATAAATGGGAAGACAATACAAGATAGGAAGAATGTTTGGCCCAGGAATCCGGATTAATGTAGTATCCGCAGCTTTCAATCTGTGAAAATACTTGCAGCAGCTTTCGTTCGTACTCTCCAAGGGCATGAATCGGTCTCAGGGAATCAAAAAGGAACAAGGCGGTACGAGTGACTTTCGAAGCAAGATCCACATTCACGTGAAAGAGTTTTTGGAAATTTAAAACACTATGATCCAATACAGACTCCACCACAGGACTCTGGTTAAATCGGAACAGATACTCGAAAAAGAGCCCTTCTCGAAGACCGCTTCGGCTGATCATCAATTTTCCCACAGGAAATTTCTCGGATAAGGCATGCATCGTCGCGAGTCCTGCCGGCAAGACTTCAGCCCTTTGTTTGGATACGCCTTTCATTTTTTTCCGTTGATCGTTAGAAAGCGAGTTGATTCTTTGAAAGTATTCATGCAAGGACTTTTGTGAGACTTCGTAACCATGGATTCGTTTGAAATCGAGTCCTTTTTTATTGTGATCTATTTTTGCCAAGGTTTTGGCGGATCCACCCATTCCAATCAGGTTCGACACGTGGATCTGATTCAACCAATCGATGTTTGAAAACTGTTCTTTCATAAAGCGGTATATCGTTTCCCCATGCATTTTCTCGGGTACATTCTGAAATTTCCTTGTTAAATTCACGGCTCCGTATGGGAGACTGATCACTTGTTCCAATTGACGGCCTCTCACGTACATCAGTTCGATACTGGCGCCTCCAATATCGAACAAGAGAGCATCTTGAACATCGATCGTATTAATGACCCCGAGGTAACCGTATCTCCCTTCCTCAAAACCATCCAAGACGCGGAATGTCAAACGTGTTTCGAATTCTAATGATTGTAAAATTTGATTTTTATTTGCGGCTTGGCGGACAGCCGCGGTCGTTACCGGTATCCAATGGGTCACTCCATATAGCTGGCCGGTACGATAAAAAAGTTTCACACATGCAATGGCTCTTTGGATGCCCTCATCGGTGATGTGTTTCTCTTCGTCCATGTATTGTGCGAGCCGAACCGTCTGTTTCATTTCGAAAATCGGTTGGTACGCTCCATTGCTGCGGATCTCATAAATCACAAAGCGGGAAGAATTTGAACCCAGGTCGATGATTCCGATTCGTTCCGTCATCATTCCATTTTCAACAACCTTTTCACATGTTTACGGATAAATTTGTGAATGTCTTCAATGGATCGGCATCCGTCTACCATGATAAATCTGTATTTCTCTGAGAGTCGTTCGTATTCTTTCAGTAACCGTTCTTGATACATCAAGAAACTGTCCGTCATATCATTGGATATGGCCAAGTCCATTCCCGATTCCCAATAGGGTAATCTTCCGAAAGAAAATAAACATCTATGCAAGAGCTCTTCGGGCGGGACGGATAGATAGAAGATAAGATCCGGCTTGCGGGCAAAAGAAAAAAGCTTTTCTAACCAATCTTCATCAGAACCGCGAACGAGTTGTCTGGCGATGAGCGTATAGATATAACGATCGGCGACGACAATCTGACCCGCTCGAAGCGCAGGGATGATGCCGTTTACAAATTCGTCCGCAAAATCTGTCGCATAAAGCAGTCCCAATGTCGTTCGACCTAAAATCTGTTCTTCTTTGGCTTCTTCAATCGCTTCACGCATCAATGAAGAGCGTTTGATCCCTGCATCGAAAACACCATATCCTTTCACTTCCAGCCAATCTTTCAAAAGAGCGCTTTGTGTCGAATGACCGGAATAATCAGAACCCTCAATAACAAGTAGTTTTCCCGGCAAGGTTTCATTCATCATCTGAGAAATTCCGTTCTTGCTCGGTTGAGTTTCTGTCTTCATCTTAGATTCCCCCAGGATCCAGCTGCAGCTTTTCTGAATTTTTCAACGTAAATCGGTGGTTCATAATCCCTGAGTGCTTTCGAAACCAACTGGCGGACAGCAGTTTGTTGTTCCGTAATGCTTTTGGTTGCATCGATAACCGTTAACCCTTCGGATTCGATCATGGCATCGTATTGATCCTTGATCAACCCTTGATAAATTTTAAAGCTCTCTACCGGATCATTGCTGACTCCCAGATCCATTCCCGCTTCATGATATTTTAATTCAGGTCTCCCACTCAGAATGCGATGAACGGCGATATCTAATGGAGTACGGAAGTAGAGAGCCAACGAGGGCCGAACGGCCGTCTTGTATGTATTGCGAACCCATGCAGGGTCACAGCCTCGTGCGATGTCGCGCGCATAAGCGGTGTAAATGTAACGATCGGCCAAAACGATATATCCGGTTCGCAAGCGTGGGAGAATGAATTTCTCGTAACGGTCAAAGAAATCGCTGGCGTGGATCAGACTAAATGTAAGGGAAGTCAGCATTTTATTTTTCTTGGCTCTTTTTGTCCAATGCTTGATGAGCTCGGAAGAATTCCACTCGGTAAAAAATACCGGGTAGTTCTCCGCTTCCAGCCACTTTTTCAACAAGTATATCTGAGTGCTTTTGCCGGATCCATCCGTTCCTTCAACGACGATCAATCTTCCAGGATACTTCACTCCATTTTTCCCCCTTGATCAAGCAAACGTTTGTCTTTGTTGTTCCCATTCCGTTGGATTTCATTCTTTATCTGGGATTTGCATGAAGATGAAAAAAATCGTTGATAATTAAAAAGGTTGATAATTAAAAAGGTAGTAACAAACAAAGGGAGGATGGACGTATGTTTCGCGGAGGTTCTTTGTGGGCAGGTATCCTATCTGGAGGCGTTTCTCAATTCATGAACACGGTAGCTTTATCGAGAGGTCAGTTAAACCGCAGCGATTACGTAAGACATACGACTGAAAATGTGACGGGAGCCCTTGGAATCATGGCGGGTGTGGAATACGGAGCGGTGCTCGGGTCAACACTGATGCCAGGTATCGGCACGATCGCAGGTTCTCTCATCGGCGGAATCGTCGGAGATCGTGTGGGCCGCATGGTCGGAGAGAAAACGGGCAATCTCATCGTTCCTTCGAGGGGACAAGCAAACGGAGAGATACAGTAAAGCAAAGCCATACTTTCACTTACCTTCTTCCCTAAAGACTTCCTTCCATGAAGGAAGTTGATTTTTTTCATAAAGTCTTTGAAATTCGTACATATTATAGTCCGAAAACAACACGGAAAGGAGGGAGCCATTTGCAAGTATCGATCTTGCATCGTTTGCCGGGGCGTCTACGTCTGGACATTCCCATGATGCGCAAAAATCCATATGTGTCCCAAACGTTACAAATGGCGTTAAAAGGGATTCAAGGCGTACAGGAAATCCAATGCAATGCGAATACCGGTCGCGCGTTAATTCGATACCATGTGAATGACATCACGGAGAATCAGTTGATCAACCGGGTAAGACTCTTGGTATCCACCGGTTCTCCTTTGTCAGATACACACTCTCAAATCGCGGCAACTAGTGAAAAAGAAGTGATGGCAATCCCTCCAACATTCTCGGGATATCCCGCGGTTCAAGAAAAAGGCGTTCATCGTATCTCACAAACGAACGTCCAACCGGATGCTAGACCGACAAACCCGTACCGAGCCACCGCAGCGGCGTCACTTTGTCTTCTGGGTGGACTATCCTTAAAACGATTGTTAATCGGACGATCGCTGCTTGCTTCTGCTCCCTTACCTTTTTACGCAGCAGCAGGCTTCGCCATCGCGGCGGGTTACCCAATGGTGCGCCGCGCGATTGAAGGATTGATCGGAAAAAGAAGTACAAATCCGGAACTGCTTTTTAATATGGCTGCGATCAGTTTAGCGGCACTGCGCGAAAATTTGATCGCTCTCTCCGCCATTACGTTGATGAACATGGCGATGTATCGTCGTTATAACGTTTTGCCTCCTATGGACTCTAAGATCACTTATGATCCGGAGATCGACCGGCATAGCCACAAGATGAGCCGATTCGGAGTTTGGACGGCATCGTTATCACTTCTTGTTACAAGAAGCCCCTTGCGATCATTGGGGGTGCTTCTGGCTGCTAATCCGCGTCCCGCGCAACTTGCGCATCGACATGCATGGTCGGAGGCAGAACATGAAATGTTTGCGAGAAAACTTCCTGTTCCCAAACAGGGGAATCTTTCAACGCTCGCGTCTGCACGAACGATCGTTTTTGCAGATGGAACGAATCTTCACGAAGACAGTCGAGAATGGACACTTCGCGTTGTTCAGAGCGGGCTTGAAGAAGATAAAGCGATAACCCTGGCGGCATCTCTATTAAAGAAAGTAGAAGATCATCCGCTGCGTTCCCCGCTTCTGGAAGCCGTTGCAAAGGAAGCACGGACATTGCGTACCCCCTTTCAAGTGGAACAAACTGAGGAGGGGATACGGGGGATCGTTGGAGGCAATGAGATCCTATTGGGAACGAAAGCGTTCATCTCTACGTATGACATCGATTTGACTCCAGTACTTTTGGAAGAACGGCGCATGCGCCGCAGCGGATGTAAAGTCCATCTCCTCGTTCAAGACGGTCAAATCCTCGCCCTGTTTGGATGCAAACAAAAAGTCTCCTCACCTTGGCGTGATAGCATCGAGAGATGGGAAAAAAAGGGGTATTTGATTCGCTGTCTTCAACGGGAGGAAAGGTTACCGTGTCCGTTCCGTATGATCACTGTATACGAACTGAAGCAGGAGATGGAAGAAGGCCATCCTGTACTGTTGATCGGAGAGCCTGACTCTTCAATCGACCACCCCAACCTCGTAACCCTATCTCTAGCGGATGCATCCAAATTGGATGATGTATTTGCATATTGTACTGAGGTAAGAGAACAAGTGAAACGTGATCTGCGTGTGGTAAAAACTTGGAATGTAATGGGAACTGGATTGGCGTTGATGGCCCCCATTACCGCACCATTCGTCAATTTACTCGCCGACACGGTCGGTTTGTTTCTTTTATCCAGGCAAAAATGGCAACAACGTTTCGGCAAAAACGGCAAAAGGGAACATGTTTCCGCAAGCAGAGAAGAAGAAAAGAAAAGGTTAAATTTTTCTGATAACGGTAGCTTCTTTCACACCATGGAAGAAGCGGACGTAATAAAAGCGGTCGGGGGTCATTCCACCGGTCTGACGGACGCCGAAGTGTCTTTCAAGCAGAAAACATTTGGGTTCAATCGGTTGCAAGCAACACCTCCACCGAATCCTGTACGTGTGTTTTTGAGTCAATTTAAAGATTTCTCCACGCTGACTCTTCTCGGTGCGACTGGTCTGTCTTTTTTGATGGGAGAAAGCTTTAATGCATTTTGCATGGGAAGCATACTGGTTGTGAACGCTTTGATTGGAACGTGGCAGGAATTACGTTCCGCGCAAGTCTTGTTAGCTCTGAAGAACGAAGACAATCAACTTGTGCAAACCGTGCGAAACGGAACCGAACAATTGGTTTCGATGGAGGAATTGGTTCCCGGTGATCTGGTCTACCTTGAAGCAGGAGATTTCGTGCCTGCCGATCTGCGCATTCTGGAATGTTCGAACTTGGAAGTGAATGAGGCCATGCTCACGGGCGAATCGGTCCCTGTTGCAAAACAATCCAATCCTCTGGCGCCGCAAACACCGTTGGCAGAACGAAGCAATCTGCTCTATATGGGCACCCTTATCACTCGAGGTCGCGCGAAAGCTCTCGTTGTTGCCACGGGACAAAGCACCCAAATCGGCGCTCTGCAAGATCTGTTACATCAGGGGGAAGAGCCGCCAACACCGTTGCAAATGCGTGTATCACAACTGGGGAAACATTTTGTTACAGGTGCCATGATCGCAGGCGGAATCGTTCTTGCAGCAGGACTTTTGCGCGGGATGCCCCCTGTGCAGTTGCTCTTGTCTGCTGTCACATTGGCTGCATCCGCGATTCCGGAAGGCCTCCCGTTAACCATTACGATCGCGCTTACGGCCGGGGTGATGCGCATGGCGAAGAAAAAAACGGTTGTGCGCAAATTAGCAAGTCTGGAATCCCTTGGACGTATAACGGTCATCTGTTCCGATAAAACAGGAACGCTTACGCGAAACGAGATGACGGTGAAAGAGTTGGCCACTGTGGGGAGGCGTGTCCGCATAACGGGTGATGGTTATATTCCCGAAGGTCAATTTTATTCGTCTGATGAGAGCGTTTTCATTCCTGTTCATCAGCTGGATGATGACATCCGGCAATTGCTCACGATCGGTTTGCTATGTAATAATGCATCGATTGAAAAAAGGGAAGAGAAATATATTCCCATCGGGGATCCGACGGAAGCGGCGATCTTTGTCGCCGCGAAAAAAGCTGGTTTGCGTCAGGAAACCTGGAAACGCCACAGAGAAATTCCTTTTGATTCGAAAAACGGGAGTATGAGTGTCGTTTGTCAAGGTATCGAAACAAACGAGAACTGTCTTGTGTTGACGAAAGGCTCACCGGAAGTGATTTTGCGCAAATGCACGCATTATCGTAAGAATGGAGAAATCCTGGATTTGACAGAAGAAGTGCGCGAAGATGTCCTGGCAGAAAACAAACGCATGGCAGAACAAGCGTTCCGTGTGCTCGGTTTTGCATATCGTCCGGTTCAGGATGGGGAGAATCTCGCTGACGTCTCCGATGAAGCTTTAATATTCGTAGGACTCATGGGTATGATGGATCCTGTTAAAGAAGACGTGGCCGCAAGTATTGAAGAAGCTCGTCGTTTGGGGGTCAAGACGGTAATGATAACGGGTGACCATCCTGTGACGGCCTGTGCCATTGGAAAACAATTAGGGATCTATAAGCAGGGGGATCGGATTCTTTCCGGTGAAGAATTGGAGCGACTTTCACCCAATGAGCTTGACACCCTCGTGAGGAAAACATCGATATTTGCGCGCGTATCTCCCGAACAAAAATTACGTATCGTGGAAGCCTATCAACGATGCGGCGAAGTGGTCGCCATGACCGGAGATGGCGTAAACGACGCGCCTGCCATTCGCAAAGCGGATGTAGGAATCGCCATGGGAAGTCAGGGGACTGGCATCACCAAGGATACGGCAGGTATCGTTTTGATGGAAGACGATTTTCGTTCTATTGTCACAGGCATAAAAGAGGGGAGAACGATCATTGGCAACATCCGCAAAGCCATCGGATGTTTGGTGACCGGAAATTTGGCTGAAGTATTCGTGGCAACGACGGCGATCGTCATCGGTTTGCCTATACCGCTCATACCTTTGCAGATTCTGTTAATGAATTTGTTAACGGATGCGTTGCCAGCCATCGTTTTGGCCACCGATGCCCAATCAACAGGTGAGGGAGAACGGCATCAGGATGTGATTGACCGTTCCTTGTATCGCACGATCCTCACGCGCGGTACAATTCTTGGGATCGGCGCTCTCGGGGTATTCGTCGGCGCCTTGACCAGCGGTTTATCCCTCCCGATTGCTCAAACCATGACGTTTGCAACATTGGTCGCCGGTCAGTTAATCCAGACTGTATCTTGGCGATATCTTGAAACGAAACCTTTGACGGGGAAAAAAGATCGATCCCTGTTCTTGGCAATGGGAGGATCTTGGCTGGCGCTTCTCGCAGCGATGTACATCCCAGGTTTACAAAGGATATTCGGAACGGTGGCTTTAGGCTTACCGCAATGGGTGGCTATTCTTGCAGTGTCCGGTTCCGTAACAAGGATTTCCGCAAGGATATTGAAAAGATCCGATTCAGGTAATTCGCTTGGTCAAACTGTTCAACCAGCGCTTGCAGCATAACATCATCGAAAAAAGGCGATCATAGAGAATATGGTGAAAGTCATAGATTGCTAACCGGCACATCCAATTATTAGATGTGCCGGAATGAAACACACATGGCAACATGACCAGACGATTAGAGGTTATGTACAGGGATTTTATGGAAATCACTGCCATCAATTGCAGTATTACTTTTGGATAAAAGAGCGTTTGGAAGAGGGAGAGATGAAGCGGGCAGTTCGAGAATCTTACGGCTCTTTCCCGGACCGTAATAATCCTTATCTATATATCTGAGACGAAAGCCAAATGATTCTAATGCCCGTATCGAAGAAAAATTGGTTTCACCAACTGTAACGAGCACTTCGCGCAAATGAGGAAATTGCTTGAGTGCGAGTAAACGGGTCTCAATGAAACGCTTGCCGATTCCTCTGCCTCTGAATCCTTCAGCTACACTGCTGAACATCAGCCATCCGGTGGTCTGATACATATTGATCCCTGCGCAACAAAACCCGATCAGTTCTCCGTTATGTGTCCCTTTAAAAATGAGTTCGGGAAACAGTTCAAAATACTTCTTGAGTTCGTGTACATTCATGCGGTCGGGTAACGTCAGATCGGCCAATTGAATCATAGCAGGGAAGTCTTCCCGGCTTGCCTGGGAGATGACAACTTCCATTTGTATTGGAATCCTCACTTTCACAAATATTCGAACGTTTATAGAATCACATCAACGGGAATCTTTCTTGCGGAAGGATAAGTTGTCTGCGTGATTTTTCACCTTCAATCTTTAAGATCGGAGTTACATATTCAGTTTACTTGCTTTTCATTGATTGTCCGTTAAGGAAACGTAAGGATTCTCTATACAAATACCGCTCATATAAAAGGATATCCTTTTGTATAACTCAAACGCTCTCAAGTCCATACTAGGCAATAAAAGGGGGCGATGTTTGTGAGACAGACGGACATGAAATTGTTATATCCCAATCAGGAGATCGAATTTTCGGATGAACAGGTTACCTCCGATACGTACCGTATCCATGTACGACTCGATCAAGATCAGGGACGATTCTTGGATCCCGCAAGCTATGTGGAACAAAAATGGGTGGAAAAGCAGCCAAATGATTATACACTGAGAATTAAAAACATCACGGGAAGTCCTGTTTATGTTTCCGTTGAAGACGCCAACGCATGAGTGGCGTCTTAGGCTATTTTGAAAACTAGTGCTTGGGTGGGTGTATCGCTTTGCGCTTGGGTTCGATGAAGGTCGTCTTTGGGGTATATGCTTTGCGCTCATGCTCCGTGGAGGTCGTCTCGCACTGAATTATGATCATCTGTTGCGAGACGACCTCCAAGGTCGCTATTACGCGCAAAGCATATACCCCATATACAGCCAATGGATGCGGAACGACCTTCAACTCACCTCTGCGTCGCAAAGCGATACAACCCACCCAAAAGCCACTCCGTTTCTTGAGATAGCCTTATATTTCTTCCCGCACAAGAAACTTTTCATTCTCTGATGGCACCGCTTATCGTCTCTCAGACTTGAAAAATTCATCGTTATTCGATACCTTGTAAAGGACAAGTCGCAAAGGGGATGATAAGATTGAAACGTTTGATCATCTCGTTGTTCTTACTTGCATCGGTGGGCTATGGAGTCTGGTCTGGTGTAGAAGGTGTTTATAAAAAGGTAGCAGAACAGGTTCTCGATACTGTAGAGGTCACAAAGATTCAGAAAAAAATCAGCGAGATTTCGAATCAAACCGAGGGATCGAAACCCTTACAAGCTCTGAGAAGCTCAACGAGTGATTCGAGTGGTTCAACTACATCCGGTGAGCAAGGAACGGCTTCTTTTTCGAATCGGGAAGAGGCCATTCAGTTTGCCATGAAACGCTTGGGACCCACCGAATTCGCAAAACTTTCCGTAGCCTATGCCAATCGAGACAATTTAACACCGGAAGAAAAAAATAGACTGAAACAAGAAGTTCTTTCACACTTTACACCTGATGAATTGAGGGCTATGCAACAGGCAGCCAATAAATAACCATCGATCATCATTACAAAAGCCCCGGCTAATGGGGCTTTTCGTACTTTGTATTTAGTTCGAACGCTTCGCTTATTTAAATCAGGAAGATTTTAAAGGTACCATGAGAATTTAGACTTTTAAACTTTTGTCTTCACTGGTTGTGACTTCCATATTTTAGTTTTTTAGTATTGAGAAATTATAAAAAAATCTTTAAAATGCAAATGAAGGGCTTTTATCTCCTTTAATGAATGATTATTCATTCATAATTTATGATTGAGGGTGATTCTGTTGCAGATAGATACGTCAATCAGTACAACCGTTGCAGGAATTCATAAATTGGTGATTCCGACTCCTTTCGCTGTAGGACCTGTAAATGTTTACATTGTCGAAGGAGAAGCAGTTACATTATTTGATGTTGGGCCGAAAACAGAGGAAGCCTGGGATTCATTTACCAGTCAATTGAAACAAGTGGGTTTTTCTCTGAATGATATTGACCAGGTGATTCTGACCCACCATCATGTGGATCACTGTGGACTTTTGGATATTCTCTTGGAAAAGAGAGATATTCCTGTTTTTGGACATCCCCTTGGGGTGCCGTGGGTCGAGCAGAATGACGAGTTCTTACGCTGGCACCGAAATTATTTCACTGAGTTTTATCTGAAAATGGGAGTGGAAAAGGGATTGCTGGCTGATACTGACAGGTATTATCAAATGTTGGACAGACTTTCTTGCAGGGTACGGTTAAGCAATACATTGCGGGAAGGTGATCAAATCCCTGGGATGGAGGGATGGAAGGTGTATGAAACCCCTGGCCACGCCCAGTCTCACTTAGTTTTTCACAGAGAAAGTGACGGAGTGCTGCTGGGAGGGGATCATATTATCAAGCATATATCATCGAATGCAATTCTCGAATCTCCCTTAAGACGTGGGGAAGAGCGACCCAAAACATTGCTTCAATACCGGGAATCGCTGCTCCGGTGCAAACACCTGGATGTGACCATCGTTTTTTCCGGTCATGGCGACGAGGTTCATGATATGCAGGCGTTGATCGATCGTCGAATACAGGAGCAGGAAGTAAGAGCGCAAAAGATAAGAGGTTGGCTGGTTCATGAACCTCTCACGCCGTATCAAATCTGTCAACGAATGTTCCCTGGAGTATACCAAAAAGAATTAGCCTTGACCATGTCTGAAGTGATCGGTTATCTTGATTTACTGATTGAACAGGATCGAATTACAGAAGAACAATCGGGTGGCCTGTTTAGGTACAAAGCGTTATAACATTGTATTATTTTAGAGTCTATGGGGCTTGGTAACCGAGGATCATTAGAATGCTTTGACTCGAATAAATTTAGAATAGGTTACCGAAATCGCTGACTAAAACCTCACGGTTTATCGCAATTTAATTCCATAAGAAAAGAGGAAAATATGTTAACAAATGATTTGGATTTTCGTTTAGAACCACGTTTGAAAGAGCTGTATGAACAACATAAAGTGCGAGCCAAGAAGATAGACTGGAGCTACCATGAGTTTTTGCCCTGGGATAAAGGGATCGATTTCAAACGAGTTCCGTGGGATCAAAGCCAAGTTACATTGCCTTCCGGAATTATCACTGCTGTCGAAACTGCATTGTTGACCGAAGTCAATTTACCTTGGTTTACAACTTACCTTTCTGAAACGTTTAAGGGATCTCTCTCTGTGATCACAGATTTTATTCATACATGGACATCAGAAGAGGATCAACATTCTAATTTATTGGAAACCTATCTTTTACTGACTCGTAATGTAAACCCTAATCGATTGCACGAACTGCGAAAACAGGTACTTGAAGACGGATTTGAACCCGATTTCCATACACCGATAGAAGCCATGGCGTATACGACTTTGCAGGAACTTGCAACAATGGTGTTTTACAATAACGTTGCAAAGATAGCGGGTAATCATGATAGAGAACTTGCCACTTTATTGCATCGCCTTGCCAAAGATGAGACACTTCATTACGCTTTTTACAGGGATGTCATTCGTGCACATCTCGAACTGGAACCGAATTATTGTTACCACATTGCAAATGTCATCATTCATTTTAAAATGCCAGGTGCCGTAATGCCCGATTTTGAAAACCGGATGGGCATTATTGCAAGGGAAGCCAATTACGGGCCGCTTCAATATTTTGACCAGGTTCTTGATGTTGTTGTTGATTATTGGGGATTACGTGATTTACGTCCGATTGCACCTGAAGCCGAACAGGCAAGATTACAAATTTTAGAATACCATGCAAGGCTTAAAAGAGTCCGTGACCGTTATGGAAAGGTCAACACTTCAATGCCAAGAGACAGCTAAGTGCTGAGCGGCAGTGAGCCCTCATCATGAAAGAATGGCTTGCTTTAATTCTTGATTAAATTATAAAAAATTTTCAGATGAAACACATCTTCTGGAGATGACAAAATGGGTTGGGAAACTATAATCCCAACCCATTTATTACTTTAGGAGCATGTCTATAACGAAATAAACTTCACTTTGAAAAAGAAATGTACTTCCTTTTCATTGTCTAAATTATGGAAGGGAATGCACCAATTATATCGAAATAGTTTGTAAATAGTTGTGTTAAGGCTAAAACCAAAAGGGGAATGAGGGAATGATTGCCTTATATAAGTTCAACAAGCCTTTAGAGGTTCAGCTTTCTTTTTTGTTGAGAGAATATGGGCACGAACCAGCTCTTTTTTACTCCGTTAAGTCTCTGTTAGACCAGATGATGAAACCTATGGTGGTGATTACTCCTATTGTATGGGCGAAAGAATTGGAATCCTTACCCATTCCAGTTCTGTCGGTTTCGATCCATCTGGCGGATTTGGAAAGAGAAATTGTGTTGTGTAGCGGGTGTAGGGACGCGATCCGTAAAGCTGTGATTGTGGCCTCTGCTGAGGAAATAAAAAGACTGAAAGAGGAATTCCGGATATCCGGGAAAGTTGGAGAAGGTATTATTCCTTATTCTTTGGATTTTTTAACACAGGATCAACTAGTCAAATTGGACAGCGATTCACATGAGATGTATTTTATGCCGGCTTGGGGAAAGATGCTTTCATGGGACCAGAAGTGGGAAAAGAAATTTCACTTGGTTTCCCCTTCCTTATCTTATTTGTTTTCCGTCGTCCAGCAAGCCTGTTCCCTGTTAACTTTTACGGAGAAAGCCATTCGCGAAAGATATCAATTAGAAGCGATCGTGCATTCATCCCATGATGGAGTCATAGCAGTGGACAAGCAGGGAAATATAACGCTTGTCAATCACCATGCGAAGAAGATGTTGGGGCTACCTGAGGAAGTGTTGGGGCAGAAAATCACGGATTTTATACCTCATTCAGACATGGTTCGAGTCCTTAGGACCGGGAAAAAGGAACTAGGGGATCTGGCGGTATTACAGGATAAGCATATCGTAATTAACCGATTTCCAGTTATTATAAATGGTACCGTTGTGGGTGCAGTATCCAATTTTAAGCAAATCACCGATATTCAGAAGATGGAGATGAAACTCCGCAAGATGCTTCACGAAAGTGGACTGGAAGCCCGCTACCGAATCAGCGATATTGTTGGTTCCTCGCAGGAAATCCAGTTCGCAAAAGAGCAGGCCGTTTTATTTGCTGAAACCGAGGCAACTGTGCTGATAACAGGAGAATCTGGAACGGGAAAGGAGATGTTTGCCCAGGGCATTCATCTGGCCAGTGCCAGATCGCTCGGCCCGTTTGTGGCCGTGAACTGTGCCGCATTACCGGAAAGTCTCTTGGAAAGTGAATTATTTGGGTACGAAGAGGGTTCATTTACCGGAGCCAGAAAAGGAGGAAAGGCCGGCCTATTCGAATTGGCCCATGGTGGCACGCTCTTTCTCGATGAAATAGGCGAGATGCCGCTTCGGATTCAAGCGATTCTGCTGCGCGTCCTTCAGGAAAAAAAGGTTCGCCGTGTGGGCGGGGAACGGGTCATTCCGGTGGATGTGCGTATCATCGCGGCGACCAACCGGGATCTAAAGGAGGAGATTGAGCAACAACGTTTCCGTTCAGATTTGTATTACCGAATCAATGTGCTTACTTTGGATCTCCCTCCTCTCCGAGAACGGATTGGGGATATTCCCGATCTTGTCAGAAGTATAGTGAGCCAATTAAATGAGCAACGAGAAAAGAAAATTGATAAGATTTCGACCGATATCTTTTCTCTTCTCATGGATTATCATTGGCCGGGAAACATTCGTGAATTAAGGAATGTCATAGAGCGGATGGTTTTATTAGAAAAAGGATCTGAATTAACGATGAGAAGTGCGGCATTTTTTGTTCAGAAAATCCAAAAGAACCGATTGCACAGCATACGGGAAAACGAGTTGAGCTTGAAGACGGTGGAAATGGAGCTGATACGCCGCGCTCTTGAAAAATACCAAAATAATAAGACGAAGGCAGCCCAATCATTGGGGATGGATCGCTCTACTCTATGGAGGAAGATCAAGGAATATAACCTGTAATACGGTAGAATACAACATGCTGTTGAAAAATCCAACAGTCCAAGAGGAAATCCTCTTAGTGAAACCCCTCTAAATAATGATTTCTGAATTTATAAAATTATCGGCATGTAATTTGCAATGCTTATACGTTGAAAATGGATTTGTGATTACGAAAGAGGACGAGGTGATTCAGTTGTAGAGATTTTCGGCAGCCGTCAGCCCTGGAGAAGGGAATTTGGATGCAACTTGGCCGTTAGATGCCGAAAAAGCTATTGAAATCATGAGGGATCTTGACCGGACTTTTCTTATCAAATTGATCAAATCCATGATACCGAAAGGGGACAAGGATAGAATATGAAAGGAGTAACAGTAGATACGATACGGAACTATGTGGATGAAAAAGAGTTAGTCAATTTGACACGGAAATTGATTCAAATTCCAAGTGTTTACCGTCCTGGAGTTGAGGGTGGAAATGAAGAAAAGGTAGCCAGATTTGTGGAAGATTATCTCAAAAAGATGGGGTTGACCGTTTATTATGAAGAAGTCGTTCCGGGGCGTCCGAATGTCATTGCTATCTATGACTCGGGTCGTCCAGGTAAAACTTTGCTTTTCGAAGGGCACACCGATGTTGTAACTGAGGGTGACCGCAATGCATGGAGCTTCGATCCGTACGGTGCGGAAATCAAGGATGGAAGGATTTACGGCCGAGGTGCTTGTGATACAAAACAAAATCTTGCGGCAGCGATCATAGCAGTGAACGCTATTCAAAAATCCCAAATCCCTTTTTGTGGGAAAATCATTCTTTGCATCCCTTGCGATGAAGAAGGTTTAATGATTGGGATTAAAGATTTTATCCGACGTGGCTGGGCCAAAGGAGTGGATGGTGCGATCATCTGTGAGCCCGAAGAAAATCAATTATGTATCGTTCAAAAAGGGGCCATGCGTGTTGTCGTTAAAACTTATGGAAAAATGGCACATGGGGCCATGCCTCTTACCGGGATCAATCCTAACACCAGAATGGCTAAAATTATTGTTGAGTTAGAGAAATTGGAAAAAAAGGAAAAAGAAAGGGTGGGGAAACACCCGATGCTCGGATGGCCGAGTATTACCCCGACCATCTTGCAAGCGCCAATCAAAGGGGAACCACAGATTAATGTGGTTCCAGACACATGCATGATGACGTTAGATATTCGCACGGTTCCCCAACAGGATCACCAGAAACTTCGGGAGGAAATGGAGGCCATTCTCCATCGAATGGGGGAGGAAGACCCTGAGTTTAAAGCGACATTGGAAATCATTGAAGACCGACCCTGTACGGAAACAGACAAGGAAAATCCGTTGGTACTGGCTGTTGCGGAAGCTTATCAGGAAGTGACAGGAAAAGATCCCGTGTACAATGGGGTTCCCGGGGCTACGGATGGAACGTTTCTTCACATGGCAGGTGTCCCTATCATTACAACCGGAGCTGGTAATCGCAACGTTCCACACCATGTCGATGAATATGTCGATATCGCCGAGTTAGTGGAAACGGCAGAGATCTATGCGTTGGCAGCCCTGAATTTTCTGAGGCCGTAGTCCGATCATACCTCGTAAGTTTGCCCAACACAAGAATATTGTGTTCCGCCATAGATTTGATGTTGGGCAAAGTTTTTTAAATTTATCCTAATTTGAATCACGGGGAGAGTATGGAATGAAAAATATTAAACTTTTACTTTTGTTGCCTTTTATAGGGGTATTACTTTTCTTGCCGGCTGTAAATAGGGTTGAACCTTATGTATTGGGACTGCCTTTTCTTCTTTTTTGGATTGTATTCTGGATGGTGTTATCTTCTGTTATTTTAATGATTGTTTACAGATTGGATCCTGATAATAAGGGGAGTGATGTGGAATGAGAGTATCCTTAACAATTATATTTATCTTCTTAGCTCTGGCTTTATATTTAGGGATACGTGCAAGAAAAGGAAAACAAATGAATTTGGAGCAATGGACCGTAGGCGGACGAGGTTTTGGAACCTTATTTGCCTTTCTACTCATAGCCGGAGAGGTTTACACAACGTTTACGTTTCTCGGGGGAAGCGGATGGGCCTATTCAAAAGGGGCGGCTGCTTATTATGTTCCAACCTATATCTTTTTAGCTTATGTCTTATCCTATTTGTACGCGCCGAAAATTTGGAAATATTCTAAAGAAAATGATATTATTTCCCACCCGGACTTTTTTGCCAAGAAGTACAATAGCCGCCCCCTCGGCTTATTGGTTGCCGTTGTGGGAAGCATTGCGTTAGTTCCCTATATCGTTATTCAATTAAAAGGCTTAGGGATTATTGTTTCGGAAGCATCGTATGGAGCAATTTCTCCGGTTGCAGCCAGCTGTCTGGGTGCCATCGTTGTTGCCATTTATGTCATGGTATCGGGTATTCACGGATCGGCTTGGACAGCAGTGATTAAAGACTTTATGATTTTAGCGGTTGTTGTTTTTATCGGTATTTATATACCTGTCCATTACTTTGGCGGGGTTCATTCGGTATTTAAGGCCGTGCAAACCGTTAAACCAGATCTTTTAACACTACCGGATAAAGGCCTTAGTTATTCATGGTTTATCTCAACTGTACTTTTAAACACCATCGGATTTTACCTCTTTCCGCATTCTTTTATGGTCATTTTAACTGCCAAATCCGAAAAGACCATTCGAAAAAATGCGATCACTCTACCGTTATATACGTTGCTCTTGCTCTTTATATTTTTTATTGGCTTTTCCGCTTTCGTCAAGATACCTGGCCTGAAAGGGGCAAGTGGAGATCTTGCGCTGCTAAAACTCTCTATGCAAACGTTTAGTCCGTGGGTGATCGGACTGATCGGAGGAGCAGGGGTATTGACTGCTTTGGTACCCACTTCTGTTATGCTAATGTCCGGATCGGCAGGATTAACACAAAATTTATATAGATTAGTTGTTCCATCTGCCACAGAAAAGCAACTGTCAATTGTCTCAAAATTTTTAATTATCGTCCTCTCTGCCATTGCCCTTTATTTAACCATAACGGGGGGAGAAGCCCTTGCGATGCTGAACATCATTTCTTACGGATTAATTATCCAACTAGCCCCCGCTTTGTTTTTCAGTTTGAAGAAAAATAATTTTGTCAATAAATATGGGGCGCTTGCGGGAATCATCACGGGGGAGTTGGTCGCTTTATATCTTTCAATAGCCAATGTAACGATGGGTACGTTATTGCCGAATGCCCCCCAATGGTTCAAAGACATAAACGGTGGGTTCATCGCGTTAATGCTCAACGTAATCATCATGTCCGTAGTCAGCTTGATTACTAAAAAAATGACTGTTGAAATGGAAGAGTTGCATGAGGTGAAAAATAGTAGTTATTAGCTGCAGGAATGATATCGTACTTTTTTGAGTAAAAAATAAAAATATTAATTATATTATGAATTAGATGAAAAAGGTTTCATAATAGTTTGGAAAGGATGATTAGATGAAGGCTGATGTTGTATTTGTAAATGGAGAAGTGATTACGGTAGACCAGGAAAACAAGGTTGTGCAGGCGGTTGCTGTTCGTGGTAATCGCATTGTGGCTGTCGGGTCAAATCAGGATGTGCAGAGCTTCATCGTAGAAGGAACGGAGGTGATCGATCTTCAAGGCAAAACCCTTGTTCCCGGATTCATTGATGCACATCTCCATCTTGTATTGTATGGCCTTCGTCAGTTAGCGATAAGCTGCAAACAGGATCATCTCCATTCAATTGATGACATTTTAGCAGAAATTCGCAAAAAGGCAGCGGAAACCCCGAAAGGTGAGTGGGTAAGATGCTGGGGGTTTAATGAAACCAAGGTGAGGGAAAAACGCTATCCAACGATTGAGGAATTAGACGCCATGACAACGGATCATCCGATCTTCATTTCGCGTGCTTGCGGTCATATTTGCATGGTAAATAGCAAAGCGCTGGAATTGGCAGGAATCAAGGAAGATACTCCCGATCCTGTCGGCGGTGTGATTGAGCGAGACCCAAAAGGGAAGTTAACCGGCCGCCTCATTGAAGCTGCCAATATGAATATGGTCGATGTTGCAAAGTATTCGGAAGAAGAGCTTAAAAAAGCGATGAAGATCGCCTCAGATCATTTCCTTGCTGCTGGAATTACAAGTGTTCATGAGGCGGGTACGTTCGGTCCTGACACCTTTAGATTCATGCAGCAAGCAGTGCAAGCCAGGGACATCCGTGTAAGGGTGTATGCGATGATTTGTTCACTAAACAACTCCCATGACTTTGTAGACAAAATGGTGAAGGCCGGTGTTTTGACGGGTACAGGCGATGATCGATTTAAAATCGGACCGGCTAAATTATTTATAGATGGAAGCAGTTCAGGACCAACGATTGCCACTCGTAAGCCTTATACAAGCAACCCGAATGATTCAGGCATTCTTTATTACAGTGAAGAAGAAATCTATCAGATTTTGGGGGATGCCCACAAAAAAGGATATCAAATTACGGTGCATGCACAAGGCGATCGTGCGATTGAAATGTATTTAAATTGTGTGGAAAAGGCGTTAGAGGAAGCACCGCGGGAGAATCATCGCCATCGTATCGAGCATGCTGGAATTTCTATGCCTGATTTGCAAAAAAGGATGAAACAACTAGGTGTCATTCCCATTCCCAATCCACCATTTCCATATGAATACGGAGAAATTTATGTGCATAATTACGGCGAGCGTGTAAATTATATGTACCCTGTCCGTGATTTTATTGATGAAGGCATTATCGCGGCGGGAGGTTCAGATGCTCCAGTGACGGATTATAATCCCCTATTAGGAATTCATGTTGCAGTGAATCGAAAAAGTCAATCAGGATTAAGTATTGGAAAGAATCAGAGTGTAAGTGTCTTGGAGGCCATTAAGCTGTACACTTGGAACGGTGCGTATGCCAGTTTTGAAGAAAATATAAAAGGGAGTATCGAAGTCGGAAAACTGGCAGATCTCGTTGTCTTAAATGATAGTATTTTAAATATTGATCAAACCAAGATTAAAGAGGTAAAAGTGGAGCTTACCATGGTAGACGGCGAAATTTTATATCGAAAAGATTTGATTGAAAATTAAATATATAGACAGATAGACTACGCAGTTCTATGGGTACTCTCCGGAGGAAGCTCCAAGAAGAAAATCTCCAGACAAAGCAAAATGCAACATGTTGTTGAAAAATACAACAGTTTGGTATAGAGGACAACATATGAAATCCTTGCGAATGAATGATTCTGAAATTTATACAATATTGGCATGATAATTGCTTTATCCGGATAGTAAGTGGTTAAATCGAACTTTAATAGTAGAGAAATGAGGTGATGGAGGTGCAACACTACTCAGTGGCTGTGATTCCCGGCGATGGAATTGGCCCAGAGGTGATGCAAGAAGGGTTAAAGGTTCTTGAGGCCATTGAAAACATCCATGGGGGCTTGCGATTTGCTTGTGACCAATTTGACTGGAATTGTAATTACTATTTGCGGCATGGTCGAATGATGCCTGAAAACGGTCTCAATATACTGAAAGACTATGATGTAATCCTTCTGGGGTCGATTGGGGCAAAAGAAGTTCCTGATCACATTTCAGTATGGGAGCTAATCCTTCCGATCCGCCGAGCTTTTCAACAGTATGTGAACTTGCGGCCAATCAAACTTCTTCGCGGTTTGGAAAGTCCGCTACGTAATAAGGGATATGAGGATCTTGACTTTGTTGTGGTTCGGGAGAACACCGAAGGGGAATATTCGAACATGGGGGGGCGGCTGCATGAAGGAACCCCTTACGAACTGGCCGTGCAAAACAATGTCTTTACCCGGCACGGGATTGAACGGGTCGTGAAATATGCTTATTCCCTTGCGAAAAGAAGAAGAAAAAAAAGGGTAACGGCTGCCACTAAATCAAACGGGATCAATCATTCCATGCCTTTTTGGGATGAGATAGTAAAAGAAATCGCGACAGAGCATCCAGAAATTGAAACGAATGTATACCATATTGACGCCCTATCTGCTTATTTTATTACCAAACCGGAAGAGTTTGACGTCGTGGTAGCAAGCAATCTATTCGGGGATATTCTAACGGATTTAGGGGCGGCAATCGGGGGGGGATTGGGTTTAGCTCCTTCGGGCAACATTAATCCGGAACGAATTTATCCGTCCATGTTTGAACCGATTCATGGCTCAGCCCCGGATATCGCCGGAAAAGGGATTGCCAATCCGATCGCGCAAATTTGGAGCATTAGTTTGATGCTGGAACATCTTCAGCAAATGGAAATGAGTCAGTTGATCCTTCAAGGAATCGAGGAGGTTTTGTGCGAGGGAAAAGTGAGGACGGCAGATCTTGGCGGAAACGCTTCAACAATCGAAATGGGGGAAGAAATCACCAAACGAATTCTAAGGGAACATGGAATGTCATGTGGGAGGTTTTGAAGACAATGTCAATCAAATCCTATGGTCTGTATATTGGAGGGGAATGGGTAGAAACGAAAGAATCTATTCCTGTTTACCACAAGTATACAGGTGAAATGATAGCTTCAGTCGCAAAAGCAGAAAAACATCATGTTGGAGATGCGGTTTCTACGGCTTTAAATACTTTTAAAAATGATGTTCTCACCCCATTTGAACGATACAAAATTTTATTAAAAACGACGGAAATAATAGAAAAGCGTCGGACTTCTTTGGAATACACTCTTATACGTGAAGTAGGTAAAACTCGAAAAGATGCAAAAGGGGAATTAGATCGGACCATTGAAACGTTCCGTTTATGTGCTGAGGAGGCCAAGCGGATTTCTGGGGAAATGGTACCGCTCCATGCGATCCAGGGGGGCGAAAATCGGTTAGGATTCACCATCCGCGTACCGAAGGGAGTTATCGTGGGCATTACTCCATTTAATTATCCGCTTTTGCTAGGAACACATAAGATTGCTCCCGCTTTCGCAGCAGGTAATACCGTGGTGGTGAAACCAGCGCCAACAACGCCACTGACTACTATGCAATTAATAGAAATTATGGAAGAAGCAGGTCTTCCTAAGGGGTATGTAAATGTGATCAATGGTGGCGCTGAGGTCGGAGAATGGCTCTTGGATGATGAACGAGTTGCCATGTATTCATTCACGGGATCTGCAAAAGTCGGAAGATATATAAAAGAGCGAAGCGGGATGCGATCGGTAGCTCTGGAATTAGGGAACAACTCTCCCAACATCGTTCACGCTGATGCCGATCTGGATTGGGCAGCGAAGCAGACGGCAAGCCGAAGCTTTCATAATGCGGGGCAAGCCTGTATCGCTGTGCAGAGGATCTTTGTCCATGAATCCGTTTTTAATGAATTTACGGATAAGTACTTGTCCTACGTGAAGCAACTAAAGGTGGGCAATCCTGAGGATCCAGATACAGATGTGGGTCCTATGATTAGCGAGCAAGAAGCGATTCGCGCGGAAACGTGGGTTCAGGAAGCCATCGCTGGAGGGGCCAAATCTCTGCTGCCGGTCAGAAGAGAGGGATCGATCCTTTATCCAGTCGTCCTCGTCGACACTCGTCCTGAGATGAAAGTGGTTTGCGAAGAAGTGTTTGCCCCGATCGTATGTCTTATCCCTTACCGAGATATCGACGAGGCCTTTGCTCAAGCCAACGATTCCAAATACGGACTTCAGGCTGGTCTCTTTACCCGCGACTTGAACTTGGCTTTGAAGGCGGCAAAAACCTTGGAGTATGGCGGTGTAATCATCAATGATGTCTCCACGTATCGAAACGATGCGATGCCTTACGGAGGAGTCAAAAACAGCGGAATCGGTAAGGAAGGTCCCTATTATGCTATACGAGAGATGACGGAAGAGAGGATGGTGGTGATTAACCTATGAGTAACGGGTACCTGCAAGGAAAAACAGCCATTGTAACAGGTGCGGGGTCTGGAATGGGGAAAGCGATTGCCAAATTATTTGTAGAGCAGGGGGCGAATGTGGCGATCGCCGATTTGAATCGGGAAGCTGCGGAGAGGGTTGCGGCAGAACTGAGCACCAACCGTGCCCGAGCCTTTGGAACCGATGTGACGAGTGATGCAAGTGTTGCTTCCATGGTAAAGGGAACGCTTGAAACGTTCAACCGGATTGATGTCCTGATAAACTGTGCGGGTGTTCCACAAGTATTTACTCCGATTGAAGAATTGAGTGAGGTACAGTGGGATAGGATTCTAGCGGTTAACACCAAATCGATCTTTCTGACAGCTCGACATGTCGTTCCGTTCATGAAAGCACAGAAAAACGGCTCCATTGTCAATATAGCTTCCATCGCTGGAATTCGGGCTCGTCCGGGATTGAACGCGTATTGTGCTTCAAAGGGAGCGGCTATTATATTGACGAAGGCACTGGCACTCGAATTAGCCCCGTACAAAATCCGGGTCAATGCGATTAATCCAGGACCGGCGGAAACTCCGATGATCGGTCAGTTCCTGAAAGGGAATGAAACGGAGGTGGAAGAGGACAAGAAAAAAATCTTTTTAAACAGTGTTCCGTTAGGGTCTCTGATTCAACCAGAGGATATTGCACAGGCTGCTCTTTACTTGGCTTCCGATCTGGCAAAAATGGTGACCGGAGAAATCCTTAATGTGGATGGGGGGCGTGGAATATAAAGGAAACAACAAGGTGAGAATCCCTTTGTCCTTCTAAATTCCAGAGGAAGGTACAATCCTCTATTCACAACCATACTCTGAATCCGGCTGTTGACGGCGGAAGGGGGGAATGATAGACTTATTACAAAATACATATTATTTCAAAAATTATATTTATATATTTCAATTCTCAGTAAATATGACAATCCTTTATGGCCCAAAAATATACAAAAGGGGGAGCGCCAAATGGCTAGTGATGCAACAACCTTAGGAGAGCAAACGCTCCGTAAAGTTTCAAGGCGAATTATTCCTTACATTTTTCTTCTGTATATCGTTGCGTTTCTGGACAGGGTGAATCTAGGATATGTCGCCTTGGACATGAACAAGTCTCTTGGATTGTCCAGTCAGGTATTCGGTCTCATCTCCGGAATTTTCTTTTTTGGTTATTTCATTTTTGAAGTTCCTAGCAACATTTTGATGCACCGTGTTGGCGCACGCATCTGGATCGCCCGGATTCTGATCAGTTGGGGAATTGTCGTCGTGATTACTGCGTGGGCGCAAAACGCCACTCACTTGTACATTTTGCGGTTTCTGCTCGGATTGGCGGAAGCAGGATTTTTTCCGGGAATTATTTTGTATATCACATACTGGTTCCGGGCTAAAGAGCAGGCACGCGCTTTTGCACTTTTCATGACGGCTCTGGCGGCCTCCAATATTGTCGGGGCTCCCGTATCCACATGGATTATGGATCACATTCATTGGTTGGGTATGCCAGGCTGGCGTTGGGTATTTGTTCTGGAGGGATTGCCGGCTATCATCATGGGGATTATGACCTATTTTTATTTGACGGATCGTCCAGAAGACGCGCACTGGCTGACACAGGAAGAGAAGGAATGGTTGAAAACCGAATTACAGAGGGAACACGAGGCCAAGCAACGAGTCAAACAGTATACGACCGCAGAGGTTTTAACGAATTCCAGGGTTTGGCATCTTTCACTCATTTACTTTACCCAGGTATTGGGCCTGTACGGAATCGGATTCTGGATGCCAACAATTATTAAAGCATTTTCCAAAATACTGACAAACACTCAGGTTGGTCTGATCACAATGATTCCTTACATTGTAGGCGCCGCCGGAATGATATGGTGGGCCCGACGTTCCGATCGGACGGGAGAGAGACGCATGCATGCTGCAATTCCGCCGATAGTCGGGGCTCTAGGGTTAATTGGTGCAGGCATGACTTCGAACCCCTACGTCTCAATCATGATGATGGCGATCGCCACGGCAGGGATTTACAGTTTCTTTGGACCGTTCTGGGCTTTGCCGGCGATGTTCCTCAGCGAATCGGCGGCGGCAGTAGGGATTGCGGTCATTAACTCTATCGGAAACCTAGGTGGATTTGTGGGACCGTATATGCTGGGCGTATTGAAGGACGCCACAGGAAGTGTAACAGTAGGGTTGATATTTTTAAGCGTTTCACTTATTGTAACCAGCCTTTTAATCTTTGCCATTCGGAAAGAGCATGTGGGATCATCGTTTTTCCCTTCGTCCGACGTGGAGGCTCAATAGCCGATTTCTGTGGTGGCGTTCGAATCGGAAGGCTCTATCGAATGACCTGTTTTTATGTTAGAGCTGGCGGGAATAACGTCAGGGTTTATCCTACAGAGGCGGAGGAGTGAACTCAATGGATTTAGTCCGTGAATTGCGCGGTATATTATCGGAGGAACAAGTAACAAATAACCCAACTGTATTGGAACAACACGGAAAAGATGAGTCTTACCATACGCCCAGTCTGCCTGATGTAGTCGTTTTTCCAAAAGACAGATATGATGTAATCAATATTCTCAAGTTTGCAAATAACTACAAAATTCCGGTTACCCCGTTCGGATTGGGCAGCAGTTTGGAGGGACACGTCATTCCGTATCAAGGTGGCATCTCCATCGATTTTCAACTGATGAACAAAATCCTAGAGGTTCGTCCAAATGATTTGTTGGTTCGCGTACAGCCAGGTGTTACAAGAAGCCAGCTGAACAAGGAGTTAAAAAAATATGGGCTCTTTTTTTCAGTAGATCCTGGAGCTGATGCGACGCTGGGAGGAATGGCGGCAACGAACGCGAGCGGTACGACGGCGGTTCGCTATGGCGTAATGCGAGATCAGGTCAGGGATCTGGAAGTTGTCCTGGCAGACGGAAGGATCATCCACACGGGCGGACTTGCAGCAAAATCTTCTTCCGGCTATCATTTGACTGGGCTATTTGTGGGATCGGAAGGGACTTTGGGGGTATTTACGGAATTGACCCTGCGGGTCTATGGAATTCCGGAGGCGATCATGGCGGCGAGAGCAAATTTTCCATCTGTCAAAAATGCGGTGGACGCCGCCGTGGCGATCATCTCGGTCGGTATACCGGTGGCCAGGATCGAACTGGTTGACGCCCGATCCATCAGACAAGTAAATCTGCACAGCAAGACCGATTTTCCGGAAACACCTACTTTGTTTTTGGAATTCCATGGGAATGAAGATGGGTTAAAAAAAGATATGGAATCCGCTAGGGAACTTGCAATGGAGAATGGGTGCCGTGGGTTCGAATTTGAGACGGATTCAAAGAGAAGGGCGCAACTGTGGGAAGCTCGCCATCATTTGGCGTACGCTTTTTTACACGGGTATCCGGGCAAGAAGATGATGACAACCGATATTTGCGTACCTTTGACAGAACTGTCGGGAGCTGTTGAACGTGCGCGCGAGACTATCGATCAATCGGGAATTCACGGGGGTGTTCTCGGACACATTGGAGACGGTAATTTTCATACATTGCTGATGATTGACCCCAACGATCCGGAAGAGATGCAGATAGCGGAGCAAATCAATGCCAGCCTTGTCGAGTATGCGCTAAGCCGTGGTGGCACCTGTTCGGGGGAACATGGGGTAGGTGTCGGAAAAGCAAAATATCAGCGAAAAGAGCATGGGGAAGCGCTGGATGTTATGCTCAGTCTTAAGCAGACTTTAGACCCGAACGGGATATTGAATCCAGGAAAGATTTTTCGCTAAAATGAACAGGCGAACTTCAGCGTTCAAGGGAATGATCCGTTCCTTATTCCCTTTCCGGACGACCCGCATTGTGGATTGATTGTGCGAGATATAAAATATTTAATAAATATTAATTAATGATCAATATAGACTACACATTCACCCACTAGTGTTGCATTAATTAATTCAGAATATTCTTCTATTATTTTTTTCATCTCTTAAATAAAAAAATCCTTTACAATGGAGAGGTCAGGTAGTCCTGTCCAAATCCATTGAAAGGAAATACACTTATGGACAAGGATAAGGATACCCTACTTTCGGCATTTGGTAAATGGGTTGAACCACTTTTTCAGTGTAATTTTCAAGAAAAAGTAGATCAAAACCAACAAGATAAATACGCTAAGAAGCTTACTACGAAATCTTACGTCCTGTTATTTCTGCACGCCATCTTGCAAAAACGTGAAAGTTTACGTGCCGTTGCGGCAGATATCTTGAATCCTCATATGCAAGAATTCTTGCAATTAGATTCCATCAGCTATTCGCAACTTTCACGGAAACACCGTCAGGTGGATACCGATCTACTCGCTCATCTGTTTTTTTCTTTAGTTGGAAAAATCCAATGCATGGCTGCTAACCCTGCCGGGCGGAAGCCATACAAAATCATAGACTCAACTACGATCAGTTTATGTTTATCAAAATACCGCTGGGCGAGCTTTCGGAAAACCAAAGCGGGAATAAAAATCCACGTGAGCTTGGCATTTGTCGATCATGATGAAGTCTATCCTGAACAGATTCGTCTAACGACGGCGAAGCCTAATGACATCACACAAATGGATTCCTTGATTGATGATTCGGAAGCCATCTATGTGTTTGATCGTGGTTATGTCGATTACAAGAAATTTGATGATTATTGCCGTAGGGGAATAGGCTTTGTTACCCGTTTGAAGGACAATGCAACGTTCTACCTTCTGGAATCTCAAGTGCTTCATGAGAGTCCTGTCCTTGCGGACACAAAAGTGTTGCTAGGATCCCCTCAAAAGCCCATGGATCACGTACTTCGACTGGTCGAGGCAAAGGATTCACAGGGCAATGACATAAGAATTATTACCAACTGTTTTGATTTGTCAGCAGAAGAGATCAGTGACATATATCGTACACGATGGGCAATCGAATTGTTTTTTAAATGGATGAAACAACATTTGAGAATCAAAACGTTTTATGGTCTCTCCGAAACGGCGGTTTGGAACCAAGTGTATCTTGCTTTGATCACCTATTGTCTGATGATTCTAATGAAGATGCAAATTCAAACTACCAAAAGCTTATTGGAGTTGCTTCGAAGTCTAAAGGCCTTCTTATGGTGCGATTACATAGAATGGTTCAAGTACAATAGATCATCGAAAAAAAGGCGAAGGTAAGAGATCTCAGCAATGAATCGGCATGCCAGAATACAGGACAGTAACGGAACCCTTTCTTTTTAGAATATACATATTATACCAAATGGGCGGGGCTACCTTTAACGTGCTCTGTCCTTATTTTGTTAAAATAGCATTAGATTAAAACGCAGAAAATTCAGTTATAATTTATGCAACACTAGTGACATTCACCAATTAAAATGATACTGGCGTTTGAACTACATCGATCTCCCATATTCTCACATCAAAAACCCCTCGTAAAGGAAATACTAAAGGAGCGTGGTATCAAGCAAAAGAAACTTGCGGAATTAATAGGACTGCTCACAAACACTCAGTGAGATGGTTAAGAATTCGAGAGATATGATCCATCATTATTCCCTACACGAAATAATTATGCGCAAATACTTTATCATAGCGATGCGTGAATACCGTACAAAATTGGACATTCTATACGTTTTATAATGTCGCAACTCCGAGCCACACAAGGGATCGTGGGAATTGATGCATGAGGAGTGTCCAATCTTTTCAATGTCGGATCCAACCTCTCATAACCTCCACTAGGCCCTTACGTGTGTATACGTAGGGGCTATTACTTTTATTCAAAGGCAATGGGTCGATTACGTCACACAGAACCACTTCTCGACCTCCTGGCGGAAGGTTATGGCATTTGGGAAATTGCCGGATTGCTCATTTCCGTTCTCCCGGATCTAGGTGTAATCGGTATTGCGGCTGTAGCTTAAAAATAGAGAATAGAGAAAAGACAAGGTGGTTTCATTCCACTCTGTCTTTTCAAATAAAGTAGAAGGTGATATTCAATTGAAAACTACACAGAAGTATTCTACAGCGAATTTTGTAGTTGGTATATCATCTATGTTAACTTTAATGCTTTATGTATTTCTGCTTATAAAAGGGGGAGGGAAAGCCAATCAATTTACGGGTCAGGTTTTCTTTGGTTTACTTCTTATCGCCATACTGATCTTATCTTATGTTATTAAAAAATTCCCTATATTTGTTGAATTAACAAAAACAAAGGGCGACTTTTTAAAAATTCAAAACCCTGTTCTTACATGGTGCATGTTGACTCTTTATTCTAAAAATCTTTTTTAGGTTCCTTTGTGGGTTATACTCATCTTTATTCATAATCTATTATTTAACATTCTCTTTGGTATTACATCTTTTTTTACCTTACATACAGAAGGGTACTGTTGATAGCACGTACTACGAGACCGCATCTATGCTCAAGACGATAATATTGATTCTGAAATGTAAAGAATGTAAATGTTCCGTATGATGAATATTTGCACTAATTTAACTTCCGATTAATATTAGTTTTTTATTATTATTTTGCTACTAGTTAAATACCATAGGGAGTTGAAGAAAATGAAGTCTAAGATAACAGCCATTGGGCTTGCTAGCAGTATCCTTGCGTTAAGTCCTATTTTCGCGACACCCAGTTATGCGTTAAAGGAAACATCCATCAACGTTAATAGTGACAGTCAGCATCATGCAGTACAACGAGTTTTATTAATTAGTGTAGATGGATTGCATGCAAGTGACCTCGCTAACTACGTGAAAAACCATCCACATTCTAATCTGGCGGCTTTAAGCAACCATGGAATTACCTATACGAATGCCTCCACCTCAAAGCCATCTGACTCGTTCCCAGGTCTTCTGTCTTTAGTGACAGGCGGTTCTCCGAATTCAACCGGCGTTTTTTATGATGACAGCTATGATAGAAAACTCTTACCACCTATCGCAAGTAAAGCAGGTGATAAACCAGGAACCGAGGTTCTTTATGACGAGTCCATCGATAACGACTTCAGTAAACTTGATGGCGGTGGTGGCATGAATCCTGATGCGTTACCCCGTGACCCTGTGACAAAAAAGCCCGTCTATCCTCACAATTATTTACGAGTAAATACTATTTTTGAAGTTATCAAGGCTGCCGGAAAACGTACGGCATGGGCGGACAAACATCTTGCGTATGATTTAGTGAATGGGCCGTCTGGCAAAGGTGTTGACGACTTGTATACTCCTGAAATAGCAGCCAATGGTGATGCCACCACCAGTATAGCTAGTACTGAGGCAAACGATGATTTAAAGGTAGCGGCTCTTCTGAATGAAATCGACGGCAAGGATCACAAAGGGACAAAATCCGCTCCCGTACCAACGATATTTGGCATGAATTTTCAAGCTGTTAGTGTTGCCCAAAAACTCCCTGGAAACGGTTATACCGATGGCAACGGAACGTTCAGTAATGGTCTTGCAGAGGCCTTAACACATACAGATGAATCCATTGGCAAAATCACGAATGAATTAAAAAAACAACATCTTTTTGATTCTACACTTATCATTATAACTGCTAAACACGGGCAATCCCCGATCGACCCTGCTAAACTGAAAATAACGGATAAAAGCCTGATCACTGAAGGTGTACCCTCTGACCTCATTGCTCAAGTGACTGCAGATGACGTTGCATTGATCTGGCTTACTGATCAGTCCAAGATTGATTCCGTGGTAGCTGCTATCAAAAAGAATAAGGAAAAAGCGAACATTAAAGATGTATATTCTTTCTCAAATTCGAAGTCCCAGTGGATATTCAATAATCCCCTCACTGATTCAAGAGTACCTGATATTGTTGTCCAACCCAATGAAGGGGTAATATACACAAAACCTGGAAAAAAGATTGCTGAACATGGTGGTTTTAGCCACGATGATACGAATGTGGCATTATTGGTATCCTTCGCAGGGATAGGAAAAGCCCAACAAAATACCGCTCCAGTTCAAACCATGCAAGTCGCACCTACGATTTTGAAAATGCTTGGACTCGACCCTCATGCGCTTCAAGCTGTGCAGATAGAACATACACAAATATTACCTGGGATTCAAGAAGTACTCGAGAAGAAAAAATGAGATGTTGAAGATATAAGGAAGAAAAAATAACAGCCGAGGACAAACGATGGGTGAAGTTTTGCGAATCTCATTCCTAAAAAGCCTCCTTCGAACTTTTCGAATGAGGCTTTCGTATAGACGAATTTGAAGGATTCACTCAATGCAGAGGGAGCGAAAATGGCCCATCCCTCCCACGCCTAAAGGAATGGGCTCTCTGCGGTGTTTTCTGTGAGTACTCCCGGAATAAACGTTATCACTAAGTAGAAGTCCTAAATGAAGAAGTAAGCAGGTGCTTTCGCTTGAAGACAAAGAAATCCACCAAACACTTAAAAAAGCCCTCGACCTTACCTATTGGCAAGAGCGAAGGCTGGAAACCATTGTCGAATGCTTCGTCATGATACGTTTACTTGTAGAGAGGTCGAAGGCGAGTGCCCGCACCTCTCTATTATCTATCTTATTGATTATTTGTTGTGGTGCCATACACGTTTGATGCTACTGTTTCCGTAGAAGTAGAACCGTTGGTATTACCTGATGTAGTGGTTTGAGTTGATTGGTTTCCAGAAGTTGAACTATCTTCGGAATCTTGATTGGAAGCTTGTGTATCGGAAGTTGTAGACCCACTCGAGGCAGAAGTTTCTACAGATTGTTGAGAGCCAGTGGTTTCCGTGCCGGAAGATGTAGTCGTTGTAGTTGTAGCACCCGTATTTGATTGATCTCCCATTACAACGACTGTACTATCTTGTAAGCGATCAAGTAATGTGGCAGCTTCCGCGCGTGAAACAACACGAGCAGGTCTAAAAGAACCATCTCCATATCCGTGCATCAAATCATATTTAACTGCCGTAGCTACATAAGGTTGGAGTGCTTGTGGAATCTTTGCATAATCTTTCGGGAAGTTTTCTTGTAATAATTGTGTTGCAGTATCGGCATCTAACAATTGCATATCCGGATTTTGCTTGAGTAAGATTTTTACCAAAGTGACTGCTACGTCTTCGCGCTTATCACCCTCAAAGGGTTTGAACAGAAGACCGCCATCTAAAGTACGGTAGGCATCAAAGTAATTTTTAGCGGCTTCTACATACTTATACTCCCAAGAAGTAGGAGGCACATCTTCAAAGTCTTGTTGAGTCGATTCATTTTTTAATTGAAAATACCGCGTAACCATTGTAGCGAATTCTGCGCGTGTTACCTGAGTATCTGGATCGAATTTCTGTTTACTTTTACCGGAGAGTATCCCTTTTTTCACAAGATCCAATATGTATTTATTTGCCCAATGTCCTTTTACATCGTCGAAAACGAATGTGTTATTGACAACATTGGTTGTATTTGTAATGTGAATGTTTTGATGAGCATGACCGTTCCCTATAATTTGAATGTTACCGTTACCTCCTTTTGCAAAAACAGGAACCGCACTAATGAAAGTGCTGAAATCATGGTTAAAGTAGCCATTGTTTTTTTCACAACACATCACCTCTTTTAATTTTTATTTCATAAGTATAATAAAACATTTAATGAAATTATTTCATAGAATATGAAAGAATTTCGAGTAATTTTTGTGTAATTTTCGTTAAGAAAATATAATTTTCGCTGTTAGGGAAGCGATGTCTTGATTATTTACAAAAACAACAGTGAATTAAATTGATACCTTCTAAAGGACAGGTCACAAAGAGGACTATAAGAATGAATCGTTCAACCACATTGGTGGGCTATGGAGTACGGTCTGAAGAAAAGGGTGTTTATAAAAAGTAGCAGAACAGGTTCTCGATACTGTAGAGGTTAAGAAGATACAGAAAAAAGTCAGCGAGCTTTCGAATCAACCCGAGGTATCTAAACCTACAATCTTTGAGAAGCTCAACGAGAGATACGAGTGGTTCAACTATATCCGGTAGAACGACAAGTTGCTACGATACTGTAGCATGGTGATTCCGCTAAGCAGTGCCACTATGTTTTTGGACCGTTTCACAGATGAGTGAGGCGGTCTTTTTGTTTGATCGGGTCATGTTGGGACAGCCCCCCATCCTTTAATCGGATCTTCGTGGTGAAGATTTCTAGGCGATCACCTAATCCCATACGCGCGCGTATACTATACCAATCTCTTTTGGGAGTGAGGTGTGAAGACATTGATGAAGAGCGGTCAGCGCCCTCCCATCCATCGAGATCTAGACGAGATTTTGGAACCGTTTCGATCGGGGCAGATGGCGCTGAATGATGCATTGAGACGACTTCATACACACGAGGAGTTCGGGATAAAGCGCGAGATCGGCCGCTCCTTGCAAGCAGATTCCGATCGCTTTGAAGCCATTATGAGCGAATTGGATCATTTAATAGGCCTCCGACAAGTAAAATCATTGGTGAAAGAAATTTACGCATTCATACAGATACAAGAGCGGCGTAAGGCAGCCCGACTTGTTGCCGAACCGGTCGTATTGCATATGATCTTTCGCGGAAATCCGGGAACGGGAAAGACGACAGTGGCTCGAATCCTCGCGAGGTTGTTGCGCGAGATGGGGGTTCTCTCGAAGGGACACTTGGTCGAAGTGGAACGCGCCGATCTGGTGGGTGAATATATCGGACATACGGCACAAAAAACAAGGGAGCATGTGAAGAAAGCGTTGGGAGGCATTCTGTTCATCGACGAGGCATACAGCCTGGCGCGCGGCGGCGAAAAAGATTTTGGTAAAGAAGCGATCGATACGTTAGTCAAGGCGATGGAAGACCATAAAAACGATTTCATCTTAATATTAGCGGGCTATGGTTATGAGATGGACCTTTTTTTACGTACCAATCCCGGACTTCCTTCGCGCTTTCCCATTACCGTCACATTTGAAGATTATGAAGAGAATGAACTGATGCAGATCGCGAAATTCATGTTACGCTCTCGTGAATATCGCTTGTCGACAGAAGCGGATGTGAAATTGCGCCAATATTTGCGGGCTTGCATTCAACATCGGAAAGTAAATTTTTCCAACGCCCGCATGGTACGCAATATCATAGAACGGGCCATTCGACAACAGGCGGTGCGTCTCTTACATGTCAAATCTCCGACGCGCGAGGAACTGATGATGATCACTGCTGACGATCTTGTCCTGGAGGAGGGAGAGCAGTGAGAAATTGTATCGTCGTAGGCAGAACGAATGTTGGCAAGACGTTGTTTTGTCTCAACTTTGCCGAATACTTAGGCTTGGAGAGACTGGAGGTCTACTATCAACTTCCCGATGGAACATGTCGTCAGCGCAAATTCGATCCTCCTACCGCGCGTCATGAATTATCCGGTTTAGGTCCGCATAAGACCCGCAGTCTGCAATCCATTCAGTTGCAATTACCGATGGGCAAAGGTTATCGGCAATTTAGGCTTACGGATACCACGGGATTGGCTGACGGGATTCATCCGGATCGGGATCTGAGAGAAGCGATGGCGCAAACTTTATATGAGATGAAGTCGGCCGATTGCATTTTGCATATCGTCGATCTGGTTGAAATCGAACGGGCGGGTGGATTGAAAGCACTCGGTGAATTGGATTTGCAAATCACCGAATTCGGTAAACACAAGAGAGGATATGCTCTTCTCGCCAACAAAATCGATGTGGCAGATGTAAAAAAAGGGTTGGCTTATATGCAGAACGATCTGCCGCAACAAGTGATATTCCCGGTATCCGCTTTGTATCGCCAAGGCTTCCGTGAGGTGAAAGAATATGTTTGGCGTATGGTCTAGTCTGCTCACGGACTTTGCGGGGATTCTCTTGACGGGTCTCGCGATCAAGATCATGGACGATTTTCTCGATATCGAATATGATCAATGTTTAGGAAAGAGAACCTTGGCGATTCGATTGGGGCGAGCCTCCTTGCCCTATACATTGTTGCTTCTCGCTCTCGGCTGTGCGTTAACTCTCAGTTATTCCCTCTCGCTTTTTCTCGGCAGTTATGCGGTAGGAATGACTCATGATTGGGCGGAAAAGATGCCTACACGCCTTCCCGGGTATGCAGAGATGGCAGGAGCGTTTCTCGTGAGTATGATCATTGTGGGTTTCATGCCCGCCATCTGGGGGGTCACCATGATGGCGACCGTGCAGTTGCTCGATGATATCTTCGATATTCACAAAGATTCGCAAACCGGTCAAAGAAATATGGTTCTGCTCTTGGGAATGGTGGAAACGACATTGTTGCTTTTGATTTTCTTTCTCGTCTCCGTTTTATTAAACGCGATGGGGACGGTTCTGGTACTACTCGCGATGCCATTTGTTCATATGATTTTGGAGTTCACGGGAGGCCATAAACCGTGATCATGTTCATATGGGTTTTGATTAGTATCTTGTTCCTTCTTTTTATCGGTTATGCTGCAGGCAGAAGGATCGGAATTCGTTTGGGACGAGAAAAGGGATTTTCAGAGTCAAAACTCCGATTGCGGGAGGAGAGTTATCGCTCAGGTTTTTGTCCCATTTGTGATCGTGGTCGGGATGATCACTGCAAGCGATAATGCCTTAAGAACGAATTTGGAAATCAATGGTACGGTAGGCGTGGCTTTGCGTTCATGCTCTGTGAAAGTCGTCTCGCTGTGAATCATGACTGATGTTGCGAGACGACTTTCAAGCTCGTTTCTTCCCTGCAAAGAGGAATCCTTCCAAAAAAGAGAATGACATCCTGCCTCTTTTCACACTGGAGGCGGTGCGTGTGGTACAATAAACTTGTTTTCTTGCAAACGGGGTGTTCATTACGTGCAAATTCGGGAAGAAAAAGCGATCTTGGTTGGTGTGAAACTACCCACATATCAAAATCATGCATGGGAAATGTCATTTGCGGAGTTGCATGGGCTTGTAGAGACGGCAGGTGCGAAGGTTGTAAGCGAAATCATACAGATACGCGATGTACCTGATCCGGCTACATATATCGGGAAAGGAAAAGTAGAAGAACTTGCACGCATCTGCGCTGAACTTGAAATCGAGCTGGCGGTTTTTGATCAGGAGCTGTCTCCTGCACAAGTGAGAAATCTGGAACGCGTTCTTCCGTGTAAGGTACTCGACCGTACGCAAATCATCCTCGATATATTCGCGGGACGAGCCCGGTCGCGGGAAGGAAAATTGCAAGTGGAATTGGCGCAACTTACGTACTTGTTGCCGCGATTAACCGGGAAAGGGAAAGCATTGTCCCGACTTGGCGGAGGAATTGGAACACGAGGGCCAGGGGAGACGAAATTAGAAACGGATCGTCGGCGAATCCGGAGGCGGATTGCCGATTTGCGGAGAGAAATCGCGGAAGTGCGCCGGCATCGCCAACTTCATAGAATTCGACGAAAAAAAGCGGATGTTCCCGTCGTTGCACTCGTAGGGTATACCAATGCAGGGAAAAGTACCTTGTTGAGGGCGATCGTGGAACGCTATGGCTTGGAAGCAGGCCATGTCGCGGAAGGAAAGAACCGTTTGTTTGATACATTGGATCCGACCGCTCGACGCATCCGTTTGCCGTCTTCCGTAAACGTCATATTCACGGATACGGTGGGATTTATTCAGTTTTTGCCCCATACGTTGATCGATGCGTTTCACGCAACCCTTGAAGAGACGGTTGATGCCGATTTGTTGGTGCACGTTGTAGATGCAAGTCAATCTCATCATGATTTGCAGATGAATACCGTATATCAAGTATTACAAGAGCTGAACGTTTTGGACAAGCCGATCGTGACCGTTTACAACAAGATCGATCAGGTACGTGAGTTTTGGATGGAGAATGATGCGATGGCAGTGGAAACAGTGCGCGTATCTGCAACACGCGGTCAAGGAATCGACCGTCTCATGAGTGTGATCGAAAAGCGGTTACAACGTTCCGCTGTCCGCGTCCGCATACTTCTTCCGTATGAGTGCGGTTCGCTTTTGAACCGCATTCATACGGAGGGCAGCGTTCTGCGGGAAACCTTCCGAGAAGATGGGATTTCCATCGAGGCGAATGTAAACCCGGCACTGGCTTCCGTATTAGATCTTTTTCGAAAAGATTTAGGAGAATGAAATGACACAGGGGAGAGAAGATCGTTGTATCAGAAGTTGATTTATCGGAATGACTTACGCTCACTTGCTTCCCAAGTGGAGGAAAAAGCAAAAGCTGTATTTTCTGATATCGCCAAAGTGGTCGAAAACAATCAGGCGAAAGTGTTAGCTGCTTTCCGGGAAGCGCAGGTGAGCGATTATCATTTTGCTTCCTCGACAGGTTACGGACACAATGATCGTGGACGGGATGTGATCGAACACATTTATGCCCGAGTGTTTGAAGGGGAGGCGGCGCTCGTACGCCCGCATATAGTTTCGGGAACGCATGCGATCGCGTTGGTTTTATTCGGGGTATTGCGACCGGGGGACGAATTGCTTTATATCACGGGTGCGCCTTATGACACGCTTGAGGAAGTCATTGGTATTCGTGAGGAAGGGAGGTACGGTTCTCTTGCCGAATGGGGGGTCACGTATGATTACGTTCCTCTGAAAGACGATCGGGTAGACTTCGAAACGGTGGCCAAGAAAATCAAACCTTCCACAAAATTGATCGGGATTCAACGTTCATCCGGCTACGCGTGGCGCCCTTCATACTCCATCAAGGAAATCGAAGAAATGATCGCTTTTATCAAGAAAATAAAGCCGGAGCTCATCGTATTTGTGGATAATTGTTACGGTGAATTTACGGAAGAGAGAGAACCAACGGCAGTTGGTGCCGATCTCATCGTTGGCTCCCTGATCAAAAATCCGGGCGGCGGTTTGGCTCATTCCGGGGGATATATTGTGGGAAAGGCAGATCTTGTGGCACAAGCGGCCTGCCGCTTGACCGCGCCAGGTATCGGCGCGGAACAGGGCGCGATGCTAGGGATGAACCGTCATATTCTACAAGGTTTCTTCTTGGCGCCGCATGTAGTAGGAGAGGCATTAAAAGGTGCGGTGTTTGCCGCTTTGCTTTTCGAAAAGTTGGGGCTTGAAACACTGCCGAAATGGAATGCGAAAAGAACGGATATTATCCAGGCGTTCCGTTTGGGGACAAAAGAGCGGCTGATTTCATTTTGTCAATCGATTCAAGCGGCATCACCTGTCGATTCTCACGTGCGCCCCGAACCCTGGGCAATGCCAGGATACGCGGATCCCGTGATCATGGCGGCCGGCACATTTGTACAAGGTGCTTCTTTGGAACTATCGGCGGATGGTCCCTTGCGCGAACCTTATATCGGTTTTTTACAAGGCGGGCTTACATATGAACATGCCAAATTGGCCATTCTTTTAGCGGTTCAAACCATGATGGAAAAACAATTGCTGTAGTCATTCGGGTTTTTTATGTCAAATTAATTAACACTGCTTGACACTTTTATTGTACCAATTTTATAATACAAGTGTCGGTTGGAATTTCTAACAGAGGGGGATTCCACATGAACGATGAAATCAGGCGGAATTTGGCGCTTTTTCCCATTGGAATCGTGCAGAAGCTTACGGATCTTTCTGCCCGCCAGATTCGTTACTATGAACAACACGGGTTAATTCGCCCTGCAAGAACGGAAGGTAAACAACGATTGTTTTCTTTTAACGATGTGGAACGTTTGTTAGAAATTAAACGATATATCGATCAAGGGTTGAACATTGCTGGGATCAAAAAAATGGTAGGCGTTGCACCTGAAGCTTCTCAGTTACCGGAAGCGGATGTGAAGATAGGGCCCGAGCGTAAAGAGAGAAAAGAGCTCACGGAACAAGAGTTGCATGATCTGCTGAAAAAGGAAATCATAACGAGAGCAAGCCGTCCGGGTTTACCGAACAGTTTGATCCAAGGAGAGCTTTCACGTTTTTTCCACTAATCATGGAAGTGGTGTTGTGACAGGTTAATCCCGATGCGAATTTTTATTCATTCGCATCTGTATATACAAAAGGAGGCTACCAGAACATGAACCGCAATTATACCCGCGAAGACATTATTCGCATGGCCAAGGAAGAGAATGTCCGTTATCTGCGCCTGCAGTTCACAGACCTTCTCGGTGTGATCAAAAATGTGGAAGTACCTATTTCACAACTTGAAAAAGTCCTTGACAATAAGATGATGTTTGACGGTTCCTCCATCGAAGGGTTCGTACGTATCGAGGAATCGGATATGTATCTCTACCCTGATCTCTCCACATGGCTGATCTTCCCATGGGGCAGCGAGCATGGAAAAGTTGCCCGTCTGATCTGTGACATCTATATGCCTGACGGAACTCCGTTTGAAGGGGATCCCCGTGGCATCTTGAAGCGTGTGCTCGCAGAAGCGAAAGAAATGGGCTTCACGAGTATGAATGTGGGTCCGGAGCCGGAATTCTTCCTCTTCAAAATGGACGAACAAGGCAATCCTACCATGGAAGTCAACGATAAAGGCGGTTATTTCGATCTTGCACCTGTCGATCTCGGGGAAAACTGCCGTCGTGAAATCGTTCTTGCTCTCGAAAAAATGGGATTTGAAATCGAGGCTTCTCACCACGAGGTGGCGATCGGGCAACATGAGATCGATTTCAAATATGCGGATGCCGTCCAAGCTGCAGACAATATCATGACATTTAAATTAGTTGTCAAGACAATCGCACGTCAATACGGTTTACATGCAACATTTATGCCGAAACCGTTATTCGGCGTCAACGGTTCCGGAATGCATACACACCAATCCCTCTTCACCGAGAAGGGCAATGCATTCTACGACGAACATGACGAGCTGGGCCTTTCAAAAGTTGCGAAACATTATCTGGCGGGTATTCTGGCGCACGCTCGCGGCTTTGCAGCGATCACGAACCCGACGGTCAACTCGTACAAGCGGCTCGTTCCGGGATACGAAGCACCTGTTTACATCGCTTGGTCTGCGAAAAATCGTTCGCCGCTCGTTCGCATCCCTGCTTCCCGCGGTTTGTCTACACGGATTGAAGTCCGTAACCCGGATCCTTCCTGTAACCCGTACTTGGCTCTTGCAGTCATGTTGAAAGCGGGTCTCGACGGAATTAAACGTGAACTTCCGTTGCCGGAAGCAGTCAATCGCAATATCTATGTCATGAGTGATGCGGAACGTGAAAGAGAAGGCATTCTGTCCTTGCCTGGCAGCTTGAAAGAAGCGATTGACGAGCTTCTTGCCGATGAAGTGATCTGCAGTGCTCTCGGTGAACATGCACTCACACATTTCGTAGAAGCGAAAACGATCGAGTGGGACATGTTCCGTACGCACGTCACACCATGGGAACGCGATCAATACTTATCTCTTTATTAAGGATGAATAACAAAAAACTCCGGTTTACCGCCGGAGTTTTTTGTTTCGATTGCATGCTTACCTGTTTGTTAAAGGATACGATTAACACCATTCGATCTTAAAAGATATGACGGAAGACGCCGATCACCTTTCCTAAGATCACTACGTTATGATAGCGCAATGGTTCCATAGAAGCATTCTCAGGCTGTAAACGAATGTGATCCGATTCCTTGAAGAAGCGTTTCACAGTCGCTTCTCCCTCTTCCGTCATCGCGACAACAATCTCACCGTTCTGGGCGGTCGACTGTTTGCGTACGATGACAAGATCTCCGTCGAGGATACCCGCTTCAATCATCGAATCCCCTTGTACCTGAAGAAGAAACACTTCCGCGTCTCCGACAAAACGGGAGGGAAGGGGGAAATAGTCTTCGATGTTTTCGATCGCTGTGATCGGGCTGCCCGCCGTAACTTTGCCGATGATGGGGGCCATCACGGTCGAATATTCATAATCTGCCATGTACTCATCCGTATCCAACACTTCAATTGCCCTTGGTTTCGTCGGATCCCTACGGATTAGCCCTTTTTGTTCAAGCCTTGCTAAATGTCCGTGCACGGTTGAACTGGAAGCCAGACCGACCGCTTCCCCAATTTCCCGAACAGAAGGCGGATATCCTTTTTCCCGAACTTCTTTCTTTATAAAATCGATAATCTGCTGTTGCCTTTTCGATAATTTGACCATGAAAATAACTCTCCTATTACGCAGATCTCGTAAACACACGTCGTTTACTTGAATTATATCATAGGATGGCAAATTATACAAACATGAGTTCGCATGTGGAAATTCTCCAGTCTGGGAACTCTACTGAATGAATAGTTTGAGGAGGGTTCTTATGACGGCTGATGGGAATACGCTTATCTGTGAACATCCTGTACGCGTTACGAACCTTGATAAGGTGCTTTGGCCGGAAGCGGGGATTACCAAAGCGGAATATATCCAGTACATCATTCAAATGGCTTCTTACTTAATTCCTCATTTGAAAAATCGGCCGTTGACAGTGATCCGTTTTCCGGACGGGATTCACGCGCACTCGTTTTATCAGAAGAACGCGCCGAAAGAAACGCCGAAATGGGTCAATACGTATCCTGTTTGGTCGGAGGAGAGCAAACGAACCATTCATTACATGTTAGCGAATGATACGAGCACTCTCATCTGGTTGGCCAATCATGCTTGTATTGAGCTTCATCCGTGGTTTTCCCAAATCCAAGCGCCGAATAGTCCGACGAACATCGCGTTTGATTTGGATCCGTCTGTTCCCGGATTTGAAAAGGTAAGAGAAGTCGCGTTACGTTTGAAGGAGGTTTTGGACGATCTGGGGCTCCCTTCTTATCCGAAAACCTCAGGCGCATCCGGTATCCAAATATTCATTCCGCTCGCTCTAGGTTTTTCATATGAAGACACCCGGATGATCACTTCCTTCATCGGTCGGTTTATGGCAGAAAAATACCCGAAAATCATTACAGTTGAGCGGATGGTGAAGGATCGCGGGGACAAAGTGTATATCGACTACCTGCAACATGCGCCGAACAAAACGTTGATCGCTCCGTATTCGGCCAGAGCGGTTGCAAAGGCTTGTGTATCCGCCCCTCTCACTTGGGAGGAACTGCAAAAAGGGGTTGTACCCGAAGATTTTACGATTGTAAACATGGTATCACGCGTGAATACATTGGGCGATTTGTTCGCACCTCTGACTCGTCCCGGAGTAGACATTGGAGAGTTGCTACAATTGATACGCCAACATTCCTCATCTTGACGAAGGAGAACATCCTCTGATTAAATGGTTATGACCCAATACCTGGTACGGTGATTAAAGGAGGAGCCCATGCAAGCAGAATTCGCGATAATCGGGGGGACTGGCGTTTACGATCCGGCGTTGCTGGATCATTCCACTCGTCAAATGATACATACATCTTTCGGTGCTGTAGAAGTTACCATAGGCGAATACAAAGGGAAACGGATTGTTTTCCTGCCACGTCACGGTTATAAACATTCTGTACCGCCACACAAAATCAACTTTCGCGCGAACATCCGTGCGTTGCAAGAGTTGGGGGTGCAGCAGGTTCTGGCGACGGCTGCTGTAGGTTCACTGAAGCGGGAACTGCCCCCTGGTAGTCTGGTGATCGTTGATGATTTTATCGATATGACGAAAAATCGCGTGCAAACGTTTTTTGAAGGAGAAGAAGGGGTCATACATATCGATATGACCGATCCTTATTGCAATCGTTTGCGACGACAATTGGTCGAAGTGGCCAGGGAGAACGGGATTCTTGTTCAAGACGGCGGCGTATATGTCTGTACGGAAGGCCCGCGTTTTGAGACACGTGCCGAGATTCGCACATACGCCTCTTGGGGAGGGGACGTGGTTGGGATGACATCCGTACCCGAGGTGATCTTAGCGAAAGAAGCCCGATTTTGTTACGCGACGGTCGGTATCGTGACCAACTACTGTTCGGGGATCAGTCCGCATGCACTCACTCATCAGGAAGTGATCGATACCATGAAAGACCGGATTGAGACCGTTCGAAAACTCTTTCTCTTAACGATCGAAAACGGTCACCATGAGCGCACATGCGCGTGTCCACATGCGCTGGATGAACTGGGGACCTTGTAGGACGATTGTATAACCCCAAGTTTTTCAAAATAGCCACACGTGCCTTAAGTAGTCTCATCAGAGTGTAAAAAGTTTCTGTTGCGGAAGGAGAAGTTGTGGCTTCCAAAATTACCGGAGTGTCTTTTGGGTGGGTGTATCGCTTGCAGCGCAGATGTGAGTGGAAGGTTGTTGCGCTTCCTTTAAGCTGTTAAGAGGGCATATGCTTGGCGTGAAACAGCGACTTTGGAGGTCGTCTCGCTTCCTTTCGGATGTAAAAGGGTATATGCATTGCGCGTAATAGCGACTTTGAAGGTCGTCTCGCAACATATGATTATGATTCCATGCGAGACGACCTTCACGGAGCATAAGCGCAATGCATATACCCGCCGAAACGATCTTCACGGAGCATAAGCGCAATGCATATACACGCCGAAACGACCTCCACGGAGCATAAGCGCAATGCATATACACGCCGAAACGACCTCCACGGAGCATGAACGCCAAGCATATGCCCGCAATGACGACCTTCATCGAACCCTAGCGCAAAACGATACATCCACCCAAGCACTCATTTTTAAAATAGGAAGGAAGGTTAACGATGCGCCCGATTCGATGGGATGGGAAACAACTTTTACTCATTGACCAGCTTCGGTTGCCTGAAGACCTCACTTGGATCACCTGCAAAACGGTAGAAGATGTGGCTGAAGCGATCGAAAAGATGAAAGTACGCGGTGCACCCGCCATAGGTGCCACTGCTGCTTACGGAGTAGCCATCGGTGCGCTCGCAAACGTTGAAAAAAACAAACAGGAATTTCAATCCGCGATCGAAAAAGTATGCGATCGGCTAGCGAAAACGCGTCCCACCGCCGTCAATTTATTTTGGGCGATCAACCGGATGCGATCTGTCCTCTCGAGACACGAGAATGACGACGTTCCAAAGATTGTTGAACAATTGGTAAAAGAAGCGGAAGCGATCGCTGAAGAAGATGTGCGCATCAATCAATCCATAGGGCGTAACGGGCTTCCCTATGTTCCGGATCATGCGCGCATTCTGACACATTGTAATACAGGTTCGCTGGCAACTGTCGAATTCGGTACAGCCCTAGGAGTCGTACGTACGGCACATGCAGCCGGAAAAAGCGTACATGTATATGCGGATGAAACCCGTCCCTACCTCCAAGGTGCGCGTCTCACAGCGTTTGAGTTGTCACATGACGGTATCCCTGTGACTGTGATCACCGACTCCATGGCGGGACATCTCATGAAGACTGGAAATATAGATCTTGTCATCGTTGGAGCCGACCGCATTACAGCAAACGGGGACACGGCGAACAAGATTGGAACTTATTCTCTCGCCGTTCTGGCAAATTATCATGACATACCCTTTTACGTGGCCGCTCCGTTATCAACGATCGATTTTGGACTGGCATCTGGGGATCAGATTGTGATTGAGGAACGATCTGCCGAGGAAGTAGCGATGATCGCGGGAAAAAGAATCATACCACAAGGGGTAACCGCATTGCATCCAGCATTTGATGTCACACCCCATGAATTAATCACCGCAATCATTACAGAAAAAGGTGTCGTCGAGAAGCCGAATACCGAACGCATGTTACAATTGAAGCAACAATGAAGAGGGGAACACAGGTGAACGAACAGATTCAGAGAGTGCGACAGGAAGTTTTGGATGCTGCGAAAAAGATGGTGAAAGCAGGGCTGGTGGCTTCAGTCTGGGGGAACTTGTCTGCTCGAGTAGCGGATAGTGATCTCGTCGTCGTCACACCAAGTGGTGTTGAATATGAGACATTGACTGTCAATGATCTCGTGGTTGTCAGGCTCGATACGGGCGATGTGGTGGAAGGAAGTCTCAAGCCAACATCCGAGTTGAATATGCATCTGGCGATCTTGCGCGCTCGTCCGGATGTCGGCGGTGTGATGCACACTCATAGCGTCTATGCATCTGCTTGTGCCGTTGCCCGCTGTTCGATTCCGCCGTTGATTGAAGACATGGCACAAGTGGTAGGGGGCGCAGTTTCTGTCGCTCGCTACGCTTTACCGGGGACGGTAGAATTGGGGCAACATGTCGTCCAGGCGCTGGGAAATAAAGGTGCAGCTTTGTTGGCGAACCATGGGGTTGTAGGCGTGGGAGAGACGATCTCGGAAGCGCTCCGTGTTTGCGTCATCGTAGAAAAGGCAGCTCAAATCTTTGCGCTTTCAAAAATGATCGGCAGTCCCGTGTTACTTTCACAGGAAGATGTAGATTTCCTGCGTCATGTGTATAAAACTTCTTACGGGCAGAAGAAGTCTACATAAAAAAACTTATGTATACTGGAGGCGGAACGATGAACCGTATTCTCATACAGAACGCCATGATCGTACCGATGACGGAAGAATCTTGGATCAATAAAGGATACATCGTGATTGAAGGGAAACGTATTGCCGAAGTAAAAGAAGGGGATTACACAGGAGATTTTAAACGATTTTCTCTAGTGATCGATGCATCGGGGAAATTGGTGATGCCAGGCCTCATCAATACTCACGGCCATGCCGCGATGACACTTCTGCGCAGTTATGCCGATGATCTTCCTTTAATGGAATGGCTGCAGACTCGTTGTTGGCCGATCGAAGACCGAATGACTGCCGATGATATCTATTGGGGTACACAATTGGCCGTATTAGAGATGTTAAAGACAGGAACTACCTGTTTTACCGATATGTACTTTCAAATGGACGGTGTGGCCCGTGTGGCGGAACAATCGGGAATTAGGGCCGTTCTCTCGCGCGGAATGATCGGGTTTGAACCGAAGGGGCCGATCGCCATGCAAGAAAGCCGGCAGTTCATCCGGGACTGGCACGGGAAAGCGGACGGAAGAATTACGACCATGTTAGGGCCGCATGCTCCTTATACCTGCCCACCGGATTATATTCAATCGGTCGTCCGATTATCCGAAGAACTTGACATACCGATACAAATTCATTTGTCGGAAACCGCGTATGAAGTGCAACAATGCAAAGAACAAACGGGAATGTCTCCGATTGCTCTTATGGAATCGTTAGGTGTATTTTCCCGTCCCACATTGGCCGCTCATTGCGTTCATGTGAGTGAAGAGGATATCGATATTCTTGCGAAATACGATGTCCGTGTGGCACATAACCCAAACTCCAACTTAAAATTAGGATCAGGCATAGCTCCCGTTCCATCCATGTTGAAGAAAGGTGTTACGGTCGGATTAGGAACGGACGGAGCGGCTTCCAATAACAATCTGGATATGTTTGAAGAGATGCGTTATGCTGCCATGATCCACAAAGGTGTCGACATGGATCCGTTGGCCGTCCCAGCATTTAAAGCACTTGAAATGGCGACGAAAGACGGGGCGCGCGCACTCTTTCTTGAAGACACGTTGGGCACCCTGCAACCGGGTGCGCTTGCTGATTTGATCTTGCTCGATTACCAGAAGCCTTACTATTATCCGCGTCATAACCCGCTGGCACATCTCGTATATGCCGGTCAATCTGGGGATGTCACGGATGTCATCATAGACGGTCAGATCGTAATGGAAAACCGCACGGTAAAAACACTGGATGAAGAGCGGATCTATCAAGAAGTCAAACGCGTATGTGAGCGATTGTTTGCATAATATTATTAGAGGATGCAAATGCTGTTGAATCGACTCGCTTCCCTTGAAACGTGAAAGAGACTTTGAGTGAAACAGTGACTTTGGTGGTCTCCTCGCCTCCTGCTGGACGTCAAGGGATATATGCTTTTCGCGTAATAGCTACATTGAAGGTCGTCACGCAGTAGCAACTTATGCCACATACATCCAGAAAATGAAAAAAGTTTCTTGTTTCGGGAAGAAAAATTTAAGTTTACCACGAGCAGTGAAGTGCTTTTTGGGTGGATGGTTTCGCTTTGCAGCGCAGAGGTGAGTTGAAGGTCGTTCCGCAACTTCTGTTAAGAATTCGGGCGGGACGACCTTCATCGAACCCAAGCGCAAAGCGAACCATCCACCCAAGCACTCATTTTCAATCACCCAAACACTAGTTTCAAAGTAGATGTATATTACATCCACGAAGGGGTAAGTTATACATGACTAAGAATACTGCGCAGCGGAAGTTTGTTTTCTTGCAATCTATCACATAGACACGAACTTGGATTCGGCCATCTTTCGCTAAGAATGAGATCTTGCATGCCGAGCGATCGCGCCATTTCTTCCTTCAATTGGTCGAGTTCGGCGGCTGTGAGTTGCGTAGATACGGGTACCACTGCCAACCGGATCACCCCCTTCTGAAGTACCTATAGTATCCTCAAGTGTGTTCGGGCGTATGTTACGTGGTTTTTACCATACGCACCAAGCACTCATGCTACGAATCACTTTGCTATATAAAATTCTCCATGGTATAATTTGTAGCAGAATAGGGGGAGACTGGATGCGTATATTGATCTGCAATGATGACGGAATCTATTCAAAAGGAATTCGTACACTCGCGGAACGACTCGCTTCCGAATTCGAAGTGACCGTCGTGGCACCTGACCGTCCCAAGAGCGCTGTCGGTCACGGGATCACGTTACATAAGCCGTTATATATTGAACGACACGATTGGGGTCCCGATATCAACGTATTTGCCGTCAATGGAACTCCTGCCGATTGTGTTAAGATTGGCGTGCAGTTGATTTTGGCAGATAAACTTCCGGATTTGATCATCTCGGGTATCAACGAAGGATCGAATTTAGGAACTGACATTATCTATTCGGGAACGGTTTCTGCCGCAGTTGAAGGAATTATTCAAGGAATACCATCAATAGCCGTGTCGCTTTGCGGAAATGTGTTTACAGATTTTCGCTATCCAGCAGACTTCACCGCGTCGCTCGCGCAACAAGTGTTGAGAAATGGACTTGATGATGACACCTTATTGAATGTAAACATACCCTCACACAAAAGAGAAGAGATTAAAGGCGTTTCCATAACATCAGTAGGGAAACGTCGTTATGACAGTACATATGAGACGCGTCTGGATCCACGGGGACGTTCGTACTACTGGATCGCCGGAAAGATTTTGGACATTCCGAATTCTGAAGATACGGACGTTCATGCCATCTCGGAAAACCGCATCTCGATTTCACCGGTTCGGTTTGTCTTAACGCATCAAGAATTTATAGACACAATGAAACAGTGGCACATCAAGTGGTAGTCATGTCCCAACATGTCGTCAAGACATGTTTTTCTTTTTTCAGGAAGGGATTACCGCAGAAAGAAACGAACAAATATGATATACTTGTGAGGCACATTTATTATGTAAACAAGAATTGAATATCATGAATCAATATAGATTGGAGGGGTGTCGTTTTGTCTCGTATTCGTATTGTCCCGACGTTGGTGATTACGTTCACCGCCTTGATCGTTCTCTTCGGCGGCTGGATTATGTATAGAAACTACGGTTTAGTACGGCCTTTAGAGCGGGAACTCAGCAGTATGGCACCCGTACAACATGTGAATGTAGTGGTTAATAATCAAACGAAAGAAATTCAAGTAACATTGAAGAAAGTTCCTGACTTGATGACAGCATATCAATCGGTAAAAGAGAGAGTAACAAGTACGTTAGGTAATAACGTAAAAATCGTCATTCGTGATCATCGATCGAAAGAATTGATCGATTTATATCAAAATTATCAACCGTTGATCTTTGAAGGCATAGCAAAAGGGAACTACACGTCGATGATCGATACGCTCAAGCGTCGTGCAGCCAATGATGGGATCACGAACGCGCGGATAACGATGGATAAGAACAACATTTACATTCAACTGGAAAAAGGATCGGATTATTTATATGAGATCGTTCCTTATCATGAACCAAAACAAATCCAAATCAACGATGGGCAAGGGGGGGATCAGCAATGATTCGTGAAGTCATTATCGGAGTTGGGGTTGCTCTTACCATCTTCCTTGCATTTTTTGGCGTTAACGTGTTTCCATTTTTGCTCTTGACAGCGGTTCTTGTCGCGCTCTCCATGATGGTGGATCGCAAAGGAATTGCCACGACCGGATCGAAAGAATCGGCAGTTGCACATAGGATCGATTTTCAACAAATCGGTGGCCAGGAAAACGCCAAACGTGAACTGAGAGAGGCGCTCGATTTTCTAAAGTATCGGGATAAAATCAAGTCGATGGGCATCCGTCCGTTGAAAGGGATCCTTCTCACGGGCCCGCCGGGAACCGGTAAGACGTTGATGGCAAAAGCGGCTGCAACGTATACAGATTCTGTGTTCGTATCCGCTTCCGGTTCTGAATTCGTGGAAATGTATGTCGGTGTTGGTGCTTCCCGCGTGCGTGAGCTATTCAAGAAAGCGCGTTCGCTGGCGAAGAGAGAAGGAAAAGATAGCGCGATTGTTTTTATCGATGAGATTGACGTTGTCGGCGGAAAACGCGGAAGCGGGCAGGGGCATCAGGAATATGACCAAACATTGAATCAACTCCTGACAGAAATGGATGGCATGCAGACAACACAAAATCCGTTCGTCTTGGTGATCGCCGCAACGAACCGCGTGGATATGCTTGATCCTGCGCTTTTGCGCCCGGGACGCTTTGACAGACAAATCAAAGTCGATCTGCCTGATCGGGAAGGTCGATTGCACATTTTAGAAATCCAAACAAAAAACAAACCGCTTGCAGATGATGTGGATCTGGATGTCATTGCTAAGGAAACATTTGGTTTTTCGGGCGCTCAACTGGAAAGTTTAACAAACGAAGCCGCAATCCTCGCGCTGCGTGAAGGTAAAGATAAGATTCATCTGCAACATCTTCGCGACGCGGTTGACAAAGTTTTGATGGGAGAGAAAACCGGGAAAAAACCGACCGAGGACGAATTGCACCGTGTGGCTGTACATGAGCTTGGTCATGCGGTTACTGCGGAAAACGTGCGTCCAAACTCTGTCGCACATATTACGATCGCACCGCGCGGGAATGCGCTTGGATTCGTTCGTCAAGTTCCTGAAAACGATGCATATCTCTATACGAAAGAGCAGTTGGAAAATCAAATCAAAGTGGCTCTGGGAGGTGCCGTAGCGGAAGAACTGATCTATGGAAACCGTTCCACCGGGGCACAAAACGATTTCATGCAAGCGTCCCATTTGGCGCGTACATTGATCCATTGTGGATTGTCTCGCTTGGGCATCGTTGATGCGGAGAACCTGCAAAAAAACATTTTGGATGAAGAGATTCGCCGCATCTTGGCGGAACAAGAAGAAGAAACTCGCAAACTGCTCGCTTCGTATAAGGATCGCTTGGAATCGTTATCCAACTATCTGGTGGATCGTGAATCCATGCCGGGAGAAGATTTCCGCGCATGGTTAAAAGGAAAGTCGGATATAGCACAGAGAGAAGTAGCGGCTACGACGGCATAAGGGACCCGGAACGGGTCTCTTTCATTTTCTCTCATTCTGTGTTATTTTGTACAAGGAGATCATTCATTTTTATAAAAGATGCATTCATGCTTGTACATAATGGAGGGAATATCGTGAAAGCCACCATTGCTGCAATTGGCCAGTTTGTGGGCCAAGAGGTACTCATCGAGGGATGGCTTTGGAATAAGCGTTCCAGCGGAAAAATACAATTTTTACAATTGAGGGACGGAACCGGTTTTATTCAGGGGGTTGTGGTCAAGTCGGAAGTTTCTCCGGAAGTGTTTGCTCTTTGCGACCGTTTAAGCCAGGAATCTTCCATTCGCGTAAAAGGGGTCGTCCGTGCTGACGAACGGGCTCCCAGCGGTTTTGAACTGACTGTATCTGACGTGGAATTAGTCGCGCTGGCAGAGGAATATCCGATTTCGCCGAAAGAACATGGCGTCGATTTCTTGATGGATCATCGCCACCTCTGGATTCGTTCTCCCCGTCAGAGGGCGATTCTCAAAATACGTGCCGAAATCATTAAAGCCATGCGCCAATTTTTGGACGGAAACGGCTTTGTTCAGGTAGACCCGCCGATCCTTACGCCATCCTCTTGTGAGGGGACGACGACTTTATTCCATACGAAGTATTTTGATGACGACGCTTATTTGACACAATCCGGACAGTTGTATATGGAAGCCGCTGCGATGGCATTGGGGCGCGTGTACTCCTTTGGGCCAACGTTCCGTGCTGAAAAGTCGAAGACGAGACGCCATTTGATCGAGTTTTGGATGATCGAACCGGAGATGGCTTACTGTACACACGAAGAAAACATGGCTTTACAGGAAGCTTTCGTTCAACATATCGTCCGGCATGTCCTAGAAACCTGTCAAATGGAATTGAAGACGATTGATCGGGATACAAAGCCTCTCGAAAGAGTCGTCGAAGGACCGTTCCCGCGGATCACGTATGATGAGGCGATCCGCTTGCTTCAAGAGATGGGTCATGAGATTCAATGGGGTGATGATTTTGGAGCACCTCATGAGACTGATCTGACGAAACGATTTGATCGTCCGCTCTTCATCGAGAAGTTTCCGACTGCGATCAAGGCATTTTATATGCAGCCCGATCCGGAGAGACCGGAAGTGATTCTGGGGGCCGATTTGTTGGCACCGGAGGGATACGGAGAAATCATCGGCGGATCCCAACGTATTCATGATCCGGAATTGCTGAAGAAGCGGTTCGAAGAGCATCATCTGGGAGAAGCGTATGATTGGTACATGGATCTGCGAAGATATGGCACTGTACCACATTCCGGATTTGGTATCGGACTGGAAAGAACGATCGCATGGATTTGCGGTCTCGATCACGTACGCGAAACGATACCTTTTCCACGCCTTCTCAATCGACTCTACCCATAATCGGAGTGTTCAAAAAGGCTTTCTTCCTACCAGGGATGGTTACAGAAGAAGCGCTTCGAATGAAATCTTTTTGAACGACCTCATAAGCTTTAAGAAGGTTAAAGACCGAGCAAGTATGTTCTGCTCGGTCTTTATTGGCTAATTCCATGGTTCAATCTCTATAAGCTTTCGACAAAATCTGCTATACTTACTGTGCTAGTTTTTAAGAAGGACGGATGCATAATGAGCGAACAGAAGATGATCAGCGCGCGAGTGGAGAGAGAATATGACTTCGTCCGGAATCAATGGGATAATAATGTGTTTTTTCAAATCCATGATAGTGCTTTATATTCCTTTTTTCTCGCCGAAATCTCACCGATGCAACTACATACGCTGGTGACGCTTGCGCTATTCATGGATGAGTCGGGAAAGATCGAAATTTCTGTAGCAGATATGGCGAAAGCACTTTCAATTTCTTTCCACCAAGTAAACAAACGTATCGAAGATTTGTTAAATTTTCGTTTTCGGGACAAGCCGATCATTCATGTAACCAGACCTCAAGGGAAAACCGATTCAGATAAAATTTCGGTCGAGTTTTTACCCATTTCACCGATCACGATCCATGACGGGAACGTGGGGGCAGCGGAGTCAGTGGCGTTTACCCCGCAGAATCCCGATTATTTATACGGGTTTCTGCAAAATATGATGGGAGTTCAGGAATTGTCAGATGCGGATAGAGAAATTCTTAAGAAATTGCAAGATTATCCGTTGGAACTTCCCCCGCAAGTGATCGAAGTGTTGATTGAGCATGTTTTCGAATACAAAGGATTTTTCGACCGTCAATATCTAATGACGATTGCCACTTCCTGGTCATTTGCATGCATACAGACGAAAGAACAGGCGGTGCAATGGATCGAAGAGACATCCAAATTCACGTCGGCGGTACAAGAGCTGGATGCCAAGTCTTATCTTACTCAGTATTTGCGCGACCGCTTAAAGAGACAGCCCACTGGAACACAGATCGGCATCATCCATCAGCTTTTGGAAAAACCTTACGAGTTTGAACCTGGCTGTGTCGAAGTGTTAATCGAACATGTGATCTCTCAACAAATTCTTTCAAAAGGAAAACCTGATTTTCCAAAACGGTATGTGGAAGTGATCGCACAGGAGTGGTTGGAAAGAGGTGTACGCACGAGACAAACGGCATTGGAGGCGATTGCCGAATGGAATGCGTCACATGCTTTGCAGTTGCCTAACACCTCGGCAGATACAAAAGAACGGCCTCTCATTCAACAGAAACGCGAGAAACCTGTAAAGGTAAGAAGTTCGTATATCGAGAAATTGCGGAAGGCGGGAGCAAGATAAGATATAACAGGGAGAGAGGAGGGAAATCACTTTGAGCGGAATGGTTCGGATCGGTGAGTTGGTTGGAAAGAATTCTTTCTTCAGCGAACGCGCGAAGTATCTTGATCCGGGAATGTTGGATAATCCGAAAGCGTATTGGGAAGCCCGTTTTCCTGAATTGCGGGAGGCGAACTTGCCTGCAAGTGCTTATACACCCTCTACCTCCCTTCGTTTGATGAATGTCTGGTATGATCGCAAAAAATGTGAAGGATGTACTGGATATCAATCGTGTCCGAAGAATGACGATGTAAAAGGGCATGTATTTTCCATAGGAATTGTTGATGGTATGATCATAGAACAAGTGAACTCTTGTCATTTTTATCGTCAACATATGGAAAAAGAACTGGAAAATCGCCTTTGGGTATTCTCCGGATTGAATGACGGTCATCGAAGGATGACGTTTGAAAATTTCCCTAGGGAGCAGAAAAAGCTCAATAAAGAGCTATGTCGTCGCGCTTGGTATTTTGCGCAAAATTATGTGCCCGGCGCAGATATGAAAGGTCTTTATATATACGGTGCATACGGAACAGCAAAAACGCACCTCGCATGTGCGATGCTGAATCAATTGATCGCACGCAGGCTTAAAGTCTTGTATGTACAAGCGGAACGAACATTTGCCGCGTTATCCGATCTTTATTTTCGCGAACATCGGGACGGTTTGCCCACTCGTTCGGAAATCCTCGATAAATATATCTCAGCCGACGTTTTAGTGATTGATGAACTCGGCCATGAAAACGTGAACGACGCCTCGATTTGGGCGTTATATACGATCTTGAACGGACGTGAACCTCAGCGTAAGCCAGTGATCATCACTTCAAATTTTTCTCCGATGGATCTGGCAGAACGTTACCTAGAACGAGCCGCCGGTGAAACGAGTCGGCGAGCGGAAGCCCTCATCTCGCGCTTATACTGGCTTACGGATGATTATGAAATGCATGGAGAAGATTACCGTTCGAGAAAGTATTTAAAAAATTTGGATTCGTGAGGGTTACGCGCCTTTCTGCGACGCTTGAGTGTGAAGTCGAATGTTCGGCTTCTTCACTGAAGCGTTTTTTGTTATCAATCAGAACGGAATATCACTTGAGCTGGATCGGGATCGAACGCGGATTACACTGAGGAAACGAGGGAGGAGGTTATTGAAATATTACGCCTACTCAACAGAGTTGTCAATAAATTTTCGTGAATTCTTGTTTTTTAAAGAAGAAATGTAAGCGATGATACTTGACGAAAAAGTTAGGGATTTTCGAGTGAAAAGGTTTGTGATATGCTTCTTCATAAATACTTTTTCATTAGGAATTATCGTTTGATCGTTTTTCTTTGACAGGAGGAAAACATGGTGGAACGTGTTTTTAAAAGTTTCGCTGATGTGGCCAATCAATTATGTGAAGGATATCAGAATCACTCAGCCTTACAGGGACAATCACGCATCTTTCCGAATCGTAAACATGTGATCCAGTCCCTGGAGGATATGCAAGGAATCCTTCTCCCCGGATACTATTCCGATGAGATCCATCACGCCGTTTCACTTATTGAACGTCTAGGCTCTCTGCAGTGGTCATTATCCAGGCAGTTGCACGACTCTGTCCCGCACGATTGTCCGCAAGGAAAATGTGAAACCTTTTTTTGTGAAGTGTTTCAACATGCGTTTTCGGACGCGATTCAATTGATCGAGAAATTACCTGCGATCCGTGAAATCTTGAACACCGACGTACAGGCGGCGTTTCGTGGAGATCCAGCGGCGAAGAATTACGATGAAATTATCCTTTCCTACCCTGGAATTCTTGCGATTATGACCCATCGCATCGCACATGAGATATTCAAATTGGGCTATCACATGATCGCCCGCATCATGTCTGAACATGCACACAGCCTGACAGGTATCGATATACATCCGGGCGCGACCATCGGACGATACTTTTTCATTGATCATGGTACGGGTGTTGTCATTGGGGAGACCTGTGTGATCGGAGATAACGTCAAGGTGTATCAAGGGGTTACACTGGGTGCACTCTCTTTCCAGCGTGATATGGATGGGAATATCATCCGAGATTCCAAAAAGCGCCATCCTACGATCGAGGATGATGTGACTATTTATTCTGGGGCTACCATTCTGGGCGGGGATACGGTCATCGGACGAGGTTCGGTCATAGGAGGGAACGTCTGGTTAACAAAAAGCGTTCCTCCCGGAAGCAAAGTCATTACAAAACCTGAGATTCAAATGTTTACAAGTGAAATTTAAGAAGCAAAAATATTATACGCGCTGTTACGCCTTCCTGTTCAAGGAAGGCATTTTTGACGGCTTCGATGATTGGACATAACAACATGTAAACGTGTTTTGAACCATAAGAATTTCTCGCTAGAAAGGTCAGACCTTTAGTACCACAAAACAATAGCGATCCAGTATAAATTGTCGCGAACATTCCGACTGTCAGAATTCATATCTGTTAACTTCTGCCATATATTCGTTATAATGAAGATACATTTGTTGTGATAGAAAGGGGAGATCTGCTACGAGATCTCTGAAGACCGAATTCCTGTTAATGGGTGTCGTTCTCGTGTGGGGGGCCAACTATACCGTCAGCAAATACGGTATACTCGAACTTACTCCTGAGATGTTCACGTTCTTGCGCTTCGCTATCGTCTTTCCGCTGCTCCTTTTGGCTGTCTTGTGGAAAGAGCGGAGTCTTGCGATTGAAAGGCGGGATATTCTACGGTTGGTGTTCACGGGATTGGTAGGGATCGCAATCTATCAAACTCTCTTCATGACGTCTGTCAAATATACGTCGGCCACCCATTCATCCCTCATGATCGCACTCTCTCCGATTTTTACAGGAATATTGGCGATAATCGGTGGGCAGGAGAAATTCACGTGGAGGGTTCAGGCGGGATCGCTGATCTCCTTTCTCGGAGCGGCCGCAGTCATTGGACTTGGCGATGAAGGCGTTTCTTTTTATTCGAGATCATTTTTCGGAGACATGATGGGACTTCTGGCTGCTTTTTTCTGGGGCTGGTATCCCGTCTTGGCGGCGCCGCTTGTCCGGAAATACTCCTCGCTGCGCGTGACCGCGTGGTCATCCGTTGTGGGGGTTCTTGCTCTTTTATTGATGAATATCCATCAATTCTCTAGAACATCTTGGCATTGGCATGTCATGACGTGGGCATCCCTTTTCTATTCAGCCATCCTCGTAACGGTTTACGGTCTCGTCGCTTGGTATTACGGTGTCAGTCAGATCGGTCCGACGAAAGTGATGGTCTACATGTACGCCATACCGCTTGTTGCCATTTTGGTTGCGGCGGGTGTCTTGCATGAAGCGATCAACTCATGGCAAATCATCGGGGCCCTTGTCATTCTCGCGGGAATCACGATTGTTAAAACGGAAGGCAAGAGAAACGCTGCGGTCAGTACCCATCCTTCAATGGGAAGAGGCAGGCGCGAACTATAAAATGGATGTAAGAAAGTCCCGAGATGTGTGATATTACCCCTCTTGTGTAAACAGTCGGAAGAAAGACCCATACTGAATTACACAGGAGGGGTAATTTTTATATGGGTAAAATAAGAACTTTTTACCCATTGTACTTGACAGGGCTCATTTCATGCGAACCAGGGCTTTCTCACATACTGAACTTATTGAGGACAGCGAAAAAGTCTTTGAGAAATTCATAAAACAGTTTCTCGGAAGGGGGGAGTTCTCGGTTATTCGGAATGATGACCCCCACTGTCCGTTTTACATCCGGCTCACTGATCGGGATTTTGACCGTTTCCCTCGGAATGTTATCGATCAGCGTAACTTCGGGAAGAAGTGTCACGCCTAACCCTGCGGCCACCAAACCTTTGATGGCGTCAATGTCTTCCCCCTCAAACGACACCTGTGGTTCAAACCCCATCTGCTGACAGGCATCCATTACGATTTTACGCAGGATGAATCCGTCCGGGAAGAGCACAAAGGAATCATTTTGTAATTCGTTTAAACGTATCGAAGCCCGATCAGCGAGAACATGATGAGACGGTAACAAAGCCCATATCTTATCCGCAAAGAAAATGTGTCCTCGGATTTCTTTCTGGTTCGTAGGTACTGGACCTAGAAAGGCTAGGTCAATTTCCCCCTTGATCACCGCATTGATCAGGTAATTGTACGCACCCTGCCGAAGCTTAAAGCCTACATGGGGATGCTTTTCGCGAAACGCGGAAATAACGGTTGGGAGCGTGTGAGCGGCCAAGCTGCTGGTGAATCCAACACGGATCGTTCCTCTTTCCGGATCCAAGAATTCCTCGATTTCCTGTTTGGCTTTTTCGATCTCCTTCATCGCCGTTTCCACATGTTCCAGAAAGATCTTTCCAACCGGTGTCAGTCTGACATTGCGCCCTTCACGGATGAATAACTGAATTCCCAATTCCTCTTCCAAATTGGCGATCTGCCGACTGACTGCCGATTGAGCCACGTGCAAAGCCAGTGCAGCCTCGGTCACATGCTCCCGTTTTGCCACCTCAATGAAGTATTGGAGCTGTCGTAATTCCATCATCAATCCCTCAATTATAATCCATCTCAAAATGAGATCGTATTTATCTAAATTATATATTGTTAATATGAATTAACAACTCTAAAATATAATCAATCAGGAATGATTCGTAATTGAATGATAAGTCGTTATGTAATGGCTTTTTCATTATAGAAATACTCGGACGGGGAGTGGGGAAGATGACAGAAATGAAATTTCCGAGAAAACAAGGATTGTATGATCCTGTATACGAACATGATGCATGCGGAATCGGGTTTATCGCCCATATGAACGGGAAAATGTCTCATGAAATCGTGAAAAAAGGTCTTGCAATGCTCTGTCAGCTAGAACATCGCGGCGGGCAAGGAAGCGATCCGGAAACGGGCGACGGTGCCGGAATTATGCTCCAAATCCCGCACGAGTTCTTTGCAAAATCCTTTAACGAGATGCAGATCGATGTACCTGCCCCCGGAACGTACGGGGTGGGCATGCTGTTTTTGCCGATGGACCCGGAAATGAGATCCGCTTTCGAAAAACGCCTGGAGAAGATCATTCAGGCGGAAGGACAAAAGCTGCTCGGCTGGCGTACCGTTCCTACAGATGATACGAAGATTGGAAAAACTGCCAAAGCGAGCCGACCGTTTATTCGTCAAGTGTTTATTGGTGCGAGCTTTGATTGTCAAGACTCGTTGACTTTCGAACGGAAGTTATATGTCATTCGCAAACAATGGGAAAAAGAGGTCGGACGTGACGCATACGTCGCGAGTTTTTCAAGCCGGACGATCGTGTACAAAGGGTTGTTGACTCCCGCGCAATTGGACGCTTTCTATTTGGACTTGCAAGATCCGTCGTTTGCTTCTGCTTTTTCGATGGTACACTCTCGCTTCAGCACAAACACATTTCCGAGTTGGGAGCGGGCACATCCAAACCGTTATTTGATTCACAACGGGGAAATCAATACCCTTCAGGGCAATATCAACTGGATGTTTGCTCGTGAGAAAATGTTCGCGTCGGATGCTTTCGGAGAAGATCTGCAAAAGGTATTGCCGATCATCGACATGGAAGGAAGCGACTCGGCGATTCTGGACAATTGCATTGAATTTTTGGCATTAGCCGGACGCTCGCTTCCTCATGCGGCGATGATGATGATTCCCGAGCCGTGGGAGCAAGATGAGCGAATGGGAGATCCGAAAAAAGCGTTCTACGAGTACCACAGCTGCTTGATGGAACCTTGGGACGGACCGACTGCGATCTGTTTTACCGACGGGAAACAAATCGGAGCGATTTTGGATCGTAACGGTTTGCGTCCGGCACGTTATTATGTGACGACTGATGATACCATTATACTTTCTTCCGAAGTCGGCGTGTTAGATATACCTGAAGAAAAAGTGGTTTATAAAGGACGTCTCAGTCCTGGAAAAATGCTCTTAGTGGATCTGCAAGAAGGGCGCATCATCGCTGACGAAGAAATCAAAAAACAAATCGCGAGCGAACACCCTTACCGTGAATGGTTGAATCAAGGAACGATTCGGCTTGCCGATTTACCGGAAGCGTCAATGAGCGAAGATTTGGATAAAAAAACGATTTTGCAAATGCAAAAAGCTTTCGGTTATACGCAGGAAGAATTGAAAAAGGGATTGGCCTCCATGGTCACGGAAGGGAAAGACCCGATAGGATCCATGGGGATTGATACGCCTTTAGCCGTACTGTCTGACAGACCCCAGCTTTTATATAACTACTTTAAGCAATCATTCGCTCAGGTTACGAATCCGCCGATTGATGCGATTCGCGAATCGTGTGTGACATCCACGCTTACATGGCTTGGAGCGGAAGGAAATTTGTTGAAGCCGGATGCGAACAGCTGTCGTAGAATTCGCCTAGAAACACCCATTCTTTCGGATACTGAACTTGCTAAACTTCGCGGCAATGCATATCCGGAGTTTAAGGCGAAAACCCTTCCGATCTTATTTAATGCTGAAGATGGTGAAGGACAACTGGAAAAAGCCCTTGATGCGGTATTTTCAGCGGCTGATCAAGCCATTCAAGAAGGATATACCCTGTTGATCCTTTCTGACCGCGGGATGAATCAAGAGTGGGCAGCAATCCCGGCGCTCCTAGCCGTCAGCGGGCTTCATCATCACCTGGTTCGCCAAGGAACACGCACGAAAGTCAGTCTGATCGTAGAATCGGGCGAGCCCCGCGATGTTCATCAATTTGCGATGTTGATCGGTTACGGTGCGGATGCCGTGAATCCGTACCTGGCGATCGCGACCCTGAGAGAACTGATCGAAGGACAGACCCTGACAAATTTGACACATGAAGAGGCTGTTCGGAAATATATCCGTACAGTGATGGAAGGTGTCGTCAAGGTCATGTCTAAAATGGGCATCTCTACCGTCCAAAGTTATCGCGGCGCACAAATTTTTGAAGCGGTCGGCATCGGTTCATCCGTTATCGAACGTTATTTCACAAGGACTTCTTCCCAAATCGGTGGAATTACACTCGAAATCATCGCAAAAGAGACATTGATGCGTCACGAAAAGGCATATCAATCGGAAAGCGATGAGTCGTTAGAACCGGGAAGTGATTTTCAATGGCGCCGGGACGGCGAATATCACGCGTTCAACCCCAAAACGGTCCATACTTTACAGAGGGCTTGCCGTCAAGGGGACTATGAGCTCTTTAAAAAATACTCGGAAATGGCCCATGCACAGCAATTGGCATTCCTGCGTAACATTCTGGAATTCAAGACGGATCGGAGACCCATACCGATCGATGAGGTTGAATCTGTCGAATCGATTTGTCGTCGTTTCAAAACCGGCGCGATGTCCTATGGCGCTCTGAGTCAGGAAGCCCACGAAGCATTGGCGATAGCGATGAATCGACTTGGCGGAAAGAGTAACAGCGGAGAAGGGGGAGAAGACCCGAAACGCTATCTTCCAGATGCGAACGGAGATTCGCGCCGCAGTGCGATCAAACAGGTTGCATCAGGGAGATTCGGGGTAACCAGTTATTATTTAGTGAATGCCGATGAGATTCAAATCAAAATGGCGCAGGGGGCGAAGCCGGGGGAAGGCGGGCAACTGCCCGGTAACAAAGTCTATCCCTGGATCGCAGAAGTACGCGGATCGACACCGGGTGTAGGTTTGATCTCACCGCCTCCTCATCATGATATTTACTCCATCGAAGATCTCGCACAACTGATTTTCGATCTGAAAAATGCAAATCCGAAAGCGAGAATCAGTGTGAAGTTGGTCTCCAAGGCCGGCGTTGGAACGATTGCGGCCGGGGTCGCAAAAGGGCTGGCTGATGTGATTGTGATCAGCGGACATGACGGGGGGACCGGCGCGTCGCCTCGGACCAGTATCAAACACGCAGGGCTTCCGTGGGAACTTGGATTGGCCGAAACCCATCAGACATTATTGCTCAATCGTTTGCGCGACCGTGTCGTCTTGGAGACGGACGGTAAAATGATGACCGGACGGGATGTCGTGATCGCCGCACTGTTAGGTGCGGAAGAATTCGGCTTTTCAACCGCACCGCTCGTTGTTCTCGGCTGTGTCATGGCGCGCGTTTGCCATCTCGACACCTGTCCCGTAGGTGTCGCTACACAGAATCCGGAACTGCGCAAAAAGTTCATGGGTGATCCGGAACATGTCGTAACATTCATGCGTTTTGTTGCACAAGAAGTTCGCGAGATTATGGCACAATTAGGATTCCGCACGATCGAAGAAATGGTTGGGCGCACGGATGTATTGACAGTGAGCGAAAAGGCGAAATCCCACTGGAAAGCAAAATATCTGGATCTTTCACCCATTCTTTATCAGCCGGATGTTCCTGCAGAAGTGGGCAGATATTATCAATCTCCTCAAGATCACAAACTGGAGCAAACGCTGGATTGTCGTGAGCTGTTGAAACTTTGTCAGCCGGCGCTCGAGAAAAAGCAATCCGTGAAAGCGACTCTACCGATACGAAATACGAACCGAGTAGTGGGTACAATCCTAGGCAGCGAAGTTACCAAACGCTTCGGTGAATCCGGCTTGCCGGACGATACGATCCACCTGCATTTTATTGGCTCTGCCGGACAAAGTTTTGGCGCGTTCGTACCGAAAGGAATCACTTTGGTATTAGAAGGGGACGCGAACGATTATATTGGAAAAGGATTATCAGGTGGTAAGATTGCCGTGTTCCCCAAAGAAGAAGCAACATTTGCACCGGAACAAAATATTATTATCGGCAACGTGGCCTTTTACGGAGCGACAGCGGGTGAAGCTTACATTCGCGGTATCGCCGGTGAACGTTTCTGTGTGCGCAACAGCGGTCTTCGTGCCGTCGTTGAAGGAGTCGGCGACCATGGTTGTGAGTACATGACAGGAGGACGCGTCGTCATCTTGGGACCGGTCGGAAAGAATTTTGCCGCAGGTATGTCAGGTGGGGTTGCGTACGTACTCACGGAAGACGCTGGGAAGTTTGCAGAGCTGTGCAATCAGGAAATGGTGCTTCTTGAATCGTTAGAAGATGAGAAAGAAATCTCGGTGGTCAAACAACTCATCGAGAATCACGTCGACTATACGTGGAGTGAACACGCGCAAAATATTTTGGATCAATGGGATGTCATGGTCAAGAAATTTGTAAAAGTTATTCCAAAAGATTACAAACGGATGTTGGCGTCCATTGAACAAATGGAGTCGGCGGGAATGGAACGCAAAGAAGCGATCATGGCTGCTTTTCAAATGAATAAAGAGAAAAACGGTAAGAAGGAAAACGACAAGAAAGAGCCTGCGCCTATCGTTTCTTAAATGATCATATTATGCCTTAGTGAGCGGCGGTTGTATTGGATCTCGATCACAGACTAGAATTAGTCTGAGATCCAAAGCCGCCGCTTTTCATTTGCTTTGCATGTGATCATCTCCTTTTTTTCTTCCATTTTATACGTGATTCACCCGATCGATCAGTTCTCGTAAAATGGATTCGGGAACGGTTTTTCTTATCTGCTTGTATATACCGTGGGAAAGAAGGAAGCTTGATGGGTTCTCGAAAACTTTGGAAGCCCGCGATCAAAAGAACTTTCAAGATTACGGTAGCCTACATACTGTTAGCGGGCTTTTGGATGCTTTTCTCTGATTATGTATTGCTTGCACTCATCGATGATGCCGAAAGCATTACTAGATTCCAGACGTTAAAAGGATGGTTCTTTATTCTCGTAACCGGTTGTATTCTCTATGCGCTTCTGAATTATTACAACAGGAGACAAGAACAGATTACAAAAACATTAATCGAAACGGAAGCCAAATACCGTAGCCTTGTCGAAGAAGCGCTTGTTGGTGTTTATATCTTTCAGGAGGGACGATTTTGTTATGTCAACCCTCGTTATTGCGACATTTTCGGTTATACGAAAGAAGAAATGCTATGCATGGATGTGTTAGGTTTGGTTTTACCAGAAGATCGATCAATGGTGTCTGAGAATATTCGTAAACGTTTGACTGGCGAAGTCAGAAGTCTTCGTTACCAAGCCAGGGGAATTAAGAAAGATCGAAGTATCATCCACTATGAAGTTCATGGCACTGTTACCACATTCAATGGTAAGCCCGCGATCATCGGTACATTGATAGACATTACGGAACGTAAGCGGACAGAAGAATTGCTTCGAAAATCGGATAAATTGGCGGTGGTAGGTCAATTGGCTGCAGGAGTTGCTCATGAAATCCGCAATCCGTTGACAGCACTCAGAGGGTTTGTCCAATTGCTGAAATCGACAGTTAAAGAACCAAAAGAATATTTTGAAGTGATGTTGTCCGAGTTGGATCGAATAAACTTCATTGTGAGTGAGTTTTTATTCCTCGCCAAGCCGCAGGTCGTCAATTTCGAGCGAAAAGACTTGGTCGCAATATTACAAAGTGTCATTAAGCTTCTTGAAACGCAAGCCATCATGGAAAACATTCAAATCGTAACGAAGTTTACCGACCTCCCGTCAATCCATTGTGACGAAAATCAATTAAAGCAAGTATTTGTAAATCTTTTAAAAAACGCGATTGAGGCGATGCCTAACGGGGGCGAAATTGACATTCAGGTGAAGATGCGAGATAAAGATCATGTACAAGTTCGGTTCATCGATCATGGATGCGGCATTTCTAAGGAACGGATCCGTAAGCTGGGGGAACCATTTTATACAACGAAGGAAAAAGGGACAGGTCTAGGCTTAATGATCTGTTACAAAATCATTGAAGCGCATCGGGGACAAATTCATATCGACAGTGAAATCGGCAAAGGTACGATCGTCGATGTCCTATTACCGGTCAGTGTCCCTCGCCGATAACCCTAAACGATCAATGGCGAGGGAGACTACCTGGCACCAAAATGATCTAGTTAGGAAATTTTTTTGTGTTGTGTTTTCAATACATGCAAAATTTTTTGATTCGCATATTCATTTTTTTTGATTGCGGTAAGGGAAGATGGGTGGAAAAGCTCAAGAGGGGAGATAGGGAGTTCACCGCAAATGTCAGCCCCATAAACTTTTTTGGCTGTCATGAGATGAGTCAGGATATTCAAGAGATCCTGTAGTTTCATCGTTCCTTGATCCCAGTCCGTAACCGCTTGCGTAGGATCGAGTACATCTTTGTCGATACTGATATAAACGGTGTCCGTCTCGATTGCTTGTGAGATTTTAATCCACAAGCCGTCAGAGTCGAGTGAGCCGGTTGGAAAAACAACGACTTTCGGGCGTATATCAGAAGGGATGTGTTTCAGTAAACCAGGTTGTGCACCGATAATGATGACTTTATTTAACAAGGGAAGACAACGTATGGCTCTCCTCACCCATGAACCGCACGACATAAGGGAGCTTGACGGTTCGGACATCATATCTGTGTGATGATCAAAGAGAATACAAGTGAAAGGTTCCTTGATTTCCGATAATAACAAATACGATACATAATGGTAATTCCCGCTGCCAATAAAAGTGATTCCATGCCTTGATCGAAGGTGTAATCGTCTTTGAATCGTCTTGAAAGAATCCAGTTCACAGTACCGTTTGGTTTGCGATAGATCCGCGAAGTCAATCCATTCGTGAGGGTAATCGCGAAGCTTTTCTTGGGGTATATAGGTTCTATCGAAGTTTAAAATTGTAATCCCATCATGTAATAATGCCATGAAATCCACTCCCTCATCCTGAATGAAAGTATGATTGAAGAGGAATTCGCCATTACAGAGGGTTTACAGAAACAATTATAGGGATTTTTACAGCATATGATTAATTCAGACCCCTTATGAAAAAAGATCGATACGAAAGAGATAAAAGAAACAGCCGTCCTAAGATCCGTTGGACAGCTGTTTGAAGGGATTCAAATTACATTCTTGCTGTAATCGACTTTTGCTTTGCCTACAACTTTTAGTTTCCTGCTGATCTTCCCATCTGCCGTGGGGCCTTTATACGAACGGCCAATCTCAAAAACCTCTTTTGCTCGGATTTTGTTATAGGTGGCTTCAGAACTTGGTACGGGGTTCTTTTGCATGTTGAACCCTCCTTTCGCAAACTTCACGTAATACCTTGAAAAGCCCGTAATTGTTACGTATTAAGCAATTGACGATCTCTTCAAGCTTTTCATCCGGTATCTCTTGATCCGAGTGGACGGTCAATTTTATGATTGCAAGAATCCCTTTTTGAATATTGACAGGCCAATAGAGTTCATATTCAAGCTCACGGAAATGTCTTAAATCGTTATCTTCATTCAGAAACATGTAGGATGTTTCCACTTGTTTTGTGAAATAGGTTACCAGTGTATTATCCGTTTCACTTAAATCAAATTCTTCATATCGATGAGTACCGCTGCCCGACCTGCCGATTTGAACCAGTTTACTTTTATCTTCCGACAGCTCGAATAATCGAACTGCTTGAACTTCCATTTTTTCTTCAATTATATCACAACTTGCATTAAAATTCTTGATCAACGAACCGAGAATTGCATCATAATCAATCGTTTGGAAATGGGCTTGGCGAATGACCTCATCCATAAATTTGGCCAATGACTTCACGCTTTCTAAGCGGTTCATCTGCTGTTTAAGTTCTTCCGTCTCATGGATGAATTTCCCCCGTCGTAAAATGGCGTCGATAATTACATTGCAAGCCGCATTGGTTGCTCTCTGCAAGTACGCTAAAGAAAAATCTGGCTGTTGCACATTATACTTATATGTGAGGGGGGAGAGACCAGTGAGGTCCGTGGGAAAATGGAACTGAATCCCTTCAGGCGCCAGAAAAAATGTTCGTTCCCTCCCTAACTTCTGAAGGAACATACCCATTTCAAAGATCACATTATCACGAACCGTTCTTACTTCAGTCCCGCGAAGAGAAGTGAGATCATCAGGATGGAATACAAACACAGCGAAATCACAAGTCTCTACCGCTTTCTGTAGGCTTTCGAGATTGTATTCCATGGCTCCAAAGACTCCGGTGGTCCAGGACATCGGAAAACAAACCCGGGACAAGTTGTTATGAACAGCGTTTACCAACGGAATCTGTTCTTTGGAGGAACCGATAAATACATGAATATCTTCACTCAAAAGTTATCCTCTCCCATTATGTCTGCGAAAATGCCATGAATCCCCGGTATATTTTATTTGCAACTTTTACTATATTGTACCATTATCTTGGTAGTAAGAACAAATGTTTCAACTTTTGAATGGAAGGAGCTACCTAAGATGTTTGAAACGGGCGGACTCAACCATGTAACGATTTTCGTTCGAGATCTTAAACGATCATTGGAGTTTTATACGGAAATACTCCGGATGAAGATTATACACGAGGGAGATGATTATGCGTATTTAGAGTCAGGAACGACTTGGTTTTGTATCTCTCAAAAACCTTTTGAAAAAGGAAAATATGAACAAATAGGAGTGAACCATATATCTTTAACAGTGGCATCTGAAGACTTTGATAAAGCCGTTGCACATTTGCGAGAGAATCATGTCCCTATTGTTAGAGACCCCGTAATACGTGGGAAGGGAAAAACAGTGAACTTTCTCGATCCGGATGGCTTACAATGGGAATTCCACACATCGAATCTCGCTGAAAGAATGACAGTCATTGATGAGATGGAACGAAAGAAACGAGCGTAAAGTCCCATGAGTCAAAATACACGGATACACAAAAACGAAGCCTTGACTCAATTTTCATGTTATGATATTTTGAAAAAGATATTACATGGAAGGATGACTTTTAAGGCGATGAGCAACTAATCCTATCTCCAAGAAACATTCGGTGAAGACGAAATTTTTTCTGGATAGGATTAGTATGCACTTTTATATAGACAAAAAGATGATGGGCTCAGTTCGAGATGTATTATGTCTTTTTGTTCTTGTGCTTCCTCCTGTCCAGAAAAGCGGATAAGGAGTTTTTTATGTTTGAGAAGACGGGTGATTCGACTTCAAAAGTTTCAATGGGTACGTTGTTCCGTAACCAGGTAATCCGTACAATACTATTGTCGGCAGTGTTTTTACAGATCGGAATCTGGGTGCGCAATTATGCCATCCTGTTGTATGTGATGGAGAGGACGAATGAGAATCCGGTGGCCGTTTCTCTCATCTCCGTAGCAGAATTTGCGCCGATCTTTTTGTTTTCGTTTATAGGAGGCACGTTTGCTGACCGTTGGCGTCCTAAGCGAACGATGGTCTGGTGTGACTTACTCAGCTCTGTTTCGATTTTCGTTGTACTGTTGACACTGGTGTTCGGCAGTTGGAAAGCGATCTTCTTTGCGACGCTCGTTTCGTCCGTGTTATCACAGTTTTCCCAGCCGTCCGGCATGAAATTGTTTAAGCTGCATGTATCGGAACGACTCATTCAGCTTGGGATGTCCATGTACCAAACGATATTCGCCGTGTTTATGATTTTGGGTCCTATCATCGGGACATTTATTTATCAACATTATGACATTAACGTTGCAATTGGTATCGTGGGGATTGCCTTTTTGATGTCCGCCACCGTGCTTCTGTTACTGCCGTCGGACCAAGACGTTGAAAAACGGGCAGAGAGAACGACAATTTGGCAAGAAATGAAGGCAGGATTCCGTTATGTTCTCGACAACCGAACCTTGACATTGCTTGGCGGTTGTTTCACCGCGGCGGGATTGGCTCTCGGACTCACGCAACCGCTTGCCGTTTTTCTCATTACGGAACGTCTGGGGTTGCCGAAGGAGCAACTTAAGTGGTTAATGGCGGCGAATGGAATCGCGATGATCTTGGGTGGAGGACTGACGATGGGGTTGGCGAAAAAGGCTGCTCCGCAAAAGCTTCTTGTGTTTGGGATGACCATCTGTACCTGTGGCTTTCTCGTGATGGGGCTGTCCACGCATTTTTGGTTGACACTCACCGCGGAATTTTTCTGTGGACTCGTCATGCCGTGCATCCATATCGGGATCAACACCATGATATTGCAAAATACCGAGGCCGCGTTCGTCGGTCGAGTAAATGGTATTTTAAACCCGCTCTTCACAGGAGCGATGGTTTTAACAATGAGTATCACAGGATGGTTGAAAGAAGCATTCTCGATCGTAGCAATGTTCGGAGTAGCTACTGTACTATTTATCGGCGGAATCATCTTCATACTGCCATTACTGAAACAGTCGTCGACACAAGAAATGAGTGAAATAACGTAGGAAATTGTTTCATCCACATTCAAGGGGGGCAGCCCGGTATTAGATTCATGAGGGGCTGCCCGTTTCTTGACTTGTTTTAGTATCTTTTTTACCATTCTTTTTTGAGTCCGATAATATATATTATGTTAACTAAATGAAAATTCGTCTTGTAATCATCGATGGATACCTCACGTGTCGCTTTTCCCTCTATTTCAAGTTGTTGCTTGAGCTCAGTTTCTTTGAGAAAGGTCGATCCGGGATTTAATAACATGCATCACTCAATTGATCTATCAGAATTCCTCTATTGGATATACATGGAAGTTCTATATGATGATGAGTTTGGACATACACTGCCTGTAGAATGGACTCTTAAAAGCGGGAACTCATCGCGTTTCGTGAATGATTCGACTGTCGGCCACAATAATGTCCTTTTTTATCTAAGACTTTCAACATCAAGGACTGTACTTTGTTTCCGCGTTCTATTTTCCCTGGTTTATGCAAAAACACTCCATCAAGTGTTCCCTACGTTATGAAGTCTCCCCTACTTTAACAACGCTAGTGACATACTTTTAAGCTGCTTTAGTTTCCTGAATAGATGTTCCCATGAGTTTATAAATTTTCTTATAATCCCATAAATTATTCCATATATATGACAAGCACCCATTTTCTTTCTCCGGAATATGGTGAAATCGAGGTCTTGTATCGCTAGGAGGAGAAAGGAATGATTATTCACGTCGTTCGGCCTGGGGAAAGTTTATTTTCAATTGCCCGATCATACGGAGTTACTCCTTCTGCAATTGTTGCTGCAAGTCAGCCGCCAAATCCTAACCGATTGGTTCCCGGTCAAACATTATTGATACCACAACAAGCGGTGGAAAATCGGCCAGTAATCGAAATAAATGCGTATATTGAACCGAAAGGAACACAGGAAGATGCCAATATTGTGGATCAGGTAGCAGAAGGGTTAACATATCTAACTATTTTTAGTTATCAAGTTCAAGCAGATGGTAGCATTACCACTCCAAAAGATGAAATTGCATTGAATGTTGCAAAGAGAAATCGAATTATGCCTATTCTTGCCTTAACAAATTTCTCAGCTGGCAGATTCCAGTCGGATGTTGGAAGAATGGTTCTGCGAAATCTTGAAATACAAAATCGTATCATTAATCAAGTGTTATCGATTGCTACCCAGAAAGGATATCGTGGAATTAACATTGACTTCGAGTATATTTATCCGGAAGACCGTGAAAGTTACAATCAGTTTTTACGAAATTTGGTAGATAAAGCGAAACCAAACGGTTTGATCGTTGTTACAGCACTCGCACCAAAACGAAGCGCAACACAAAAGGGTTTGTTATACGAAGCCCACGATTATGCTGCCCATGGTCAAATTGTAGATTTTTCTATTTTAATGACGTATGAATATGGGTGGTCTGGAGGACCGCCGATGGCAGTCGCTCCACCTAATCAAGTTAGGAGAGTTCTTGAGTATGCCGTTTCAGTCATGCCGAGAAATAAAATCATGATGGGAATGCCTCTTTATGGATATGATTGGACACTTCCTTATGTACCTGGAGGCGCTTGGGCAAAGCGAATCGGTACACAGCAGGCCTATATATTGGCTGCTGAAAAGGGAGGCAGAATTCAATACGATCAAACTTCTCAATCTCCTTATTTTCATTATCGAGAGGCAGGAAAATACCATGTTGTATGGTTTGAAGATGCACGCAGTATGCAAGCAAAATTCAACTTGATTAAGGAATTTCAGTTAAGGGGAGGAAGCTACTGGGAATTGGGATCTGAATTCCCGCAAAATTGGACATTATTGACGAGTATGTTTCAAATTAAAAAATTATAGGTAAATAAAATTCAAATCAGGTGTGCCACAACAGGTATTTGATAAAGAGCATATCTGTAAAAGTGAGGGAGGAAACAAAGTGTTTTACTGGAATTACTATTATCCATTATATCCGCAATTCCCACAGCATCGAGAAGATGCTTCTCATTTCGAGTTGAATCAGAGAAATCAGATCGACATGAATCAGGTCATTCAATTGTTTGAAACTCACTTGGCTGTTTCCTATGAGATCTTGAGTATGGTACGCCTCAATCATCAAATGTTGAAAACTCTAACTTCCCCTTCAGAAGAGCTCTTTTTCCAACATCCAGCGGTATATTCTAGTCAAACTTGATTTGACGTGGTCGACCTCATATGTAATATCTACTCACCAAAAAGTTGGCTAGATTCGGTTAGGATTCTACTTACTATTTTTTTAATTGTACAAGTCTGTTTTAAAATAGATGCCGTTAGAGGTGGTGAGTGCCTCCTACGGCATTATCAATTTTGCGTCCTGGAAAAAAACCTGGTTTACATTGCGAAGAATTTGGCCCGAAAAAGAATGATAAAAGTGAATTTCCGATCTTCATTCTTCTTTTTTAACCCAATTTTGAACCCTTTTTTTCAATAAGCAGTTCAAACTGTGTATATAGATCCTTTAGTGCCGCAATTAAGGCATTTGCAGCTCTTCCATGGTAATGACTGTGAATCATTTGGATTGCTTCCTCTATCCCGTCTCTTAGACTTATCCCTCTCAATAGATGGCCTATGTAATCCCTTCCATGTTCTGTAGCTAATGTACAGGAAGCTTGAAGGATCACACCGTATTTTCGATCGATTTCTGCTGTGATGGTGAGGGTATCGAATACGCTTTTTGCAGCCATTCCTTGAGGCAGTCTTGCATGTCCAGCAAGAAAGTAGGTTTTGGTTATAGGCATGATTTCATCACTCCGATTTGTCTTCTAAAAATATACTATAACGATGGAAGTTGGCAGGTCAAATCATGCATGTCCATCTGTGTTTTGTCAAATAGAAAGGAAGCAAATTCATCCTTTGCTCCCCCGAAAAAAGTGATTAAATTGACATGTCCATATCCTTTGTTTCTTTCCAAATCCAGGCCATGATAATAAGAAAGGCAGACGAACAAAGCACCCCTGTTGTCATCACCGCACCAAAGCCATAATGTGCAGAGAGCAACCCGATGATGACAGGTGTGATCATGCCTCCAAAGAAGTTTCCAGCATTATAGGTTAAACCATGCCCGGCGGATCTCATGCGCAAGGGGAAATGTTCCGCCGTATAGCTCGCATTGATACTCCAAACACCACCGGGACCGAAGAATCCAACGATAATCGCACCAATATAAAGCAGTGTATTATTGTCTAACATCACAAAGAGCGGGGCCCCAATCATGGTGCCTAATGCCGATATGGTAATAGTCCATCTTCTTCCGATCTTATCTGACCAATACCCAAAAAGGATACTCCCCAATACAGCTGCCAAATTAAGCAGGATCGTAACCACACTAACCATTGCTACGGTGAAGTGATGCTCGACTTTAAGAAAGGTAGGGTACCATGCGGAAATAGAGTAATATAAAACCAAAAACCCTGCATTGACTAAAATAGAATGAATGGTATTCCAAAGCTGTTTTCCCATAAATAGATTCAGAAGCGGAACCTTCTCCATTGATTGTGTTGGAGATTTCTCTTGACCCCACCGCTTGGATTCTTTTAATGTAAACATTGCGTAAATCCCTAATAAAATGGGGGGAATCGCTGCAAAATAAAACATTTCCCGCCAACCGCCAGTTGAATACATACTGCCATAAAGAAGACTTGCTAAGATTCCCCCTGCGGGAAAGCCAATTTCCACCAATCCTGAAGCAAGTCCTCTTTTATTACTTGGAACCGTTTCCATAAGAAGTGGAACGCCAACCGAATACATGGATCCCATGCCAAGACCAAACAAAAATCGTAACCCGTACAAAATAGTAAAGGTTGGCGAAAATCCGGATATAAATTGGAAGATTCCATACCATATCATGGATGTAATGAGCGGAATCCTGCGCCCCCATTTGTCAGCAATTACCCCCACAAAAGACCCGCCGATAAGTCTCGCAAGTACCGTGATGGATGTAACGGTTCCGAACACAGCTGCTGTCACATTAAATTCTTTCATTATGTCTACAGCAATATAGGTGAGCAATAAATAATCAAAGGCATCAAAAATCCAAGCTAGGGTCACAATGCATAAAATATTTTTTTGACTCTTGTTCAATGCGGATTCTCGTATTGCTGACGTTTGAACTTCCGTTTGTACTTCCGCTTGCATTTTCATAGGCATCTCTCCTCTAAATATAATGTAAAATCGTTTTGTATTTTAAAAAGCCAGAAATACCATCCAAAAGTATGGCTGATACAACTGGCTTCATCTTGTCTATGAATCCCTCAGAATTGATTCCTAGGCTTTATCCTCATTCCCCTCATTCTTCAAACGGCCACGCGGGCAATGTACGACGCAAAGGTTTATCCATCCGATATCCGAGCGCATACTCCGCTTGCATGAGGGTATGAATTTCCCTTGTCCCTTCGTAGATAACCGGAGCTTTCGCATTCCGCATATACCTCTCCACCGGGTATTCGTTGGAATATCCGTATGCGCCATGGATCTGTACGGCATCGACTGCCGCATTGAAGGCCGCATCACAAGCAAACCATTTAGCCAAAGAGGTTTCGCGCGTACAACGTTGTCCGTTGTTTTTCAACCAACCGACACGATAGGTCAATAGGCGGGAAGATTCCAGACCTGCGACCATTTTAGCGATCATCTGCTGAACCAGTTGATGTTGTCCAATTTTCTTTCCGAAAGTTTCCCTTTCGTGACAGTACTTTAGGCTGGCTTCCAGACAAGCCTGGATCAAGCCGCAGGCCCCAGCTGCCACAGTAAACCTCCCATTGTCCAAAGCAGACATTGCAATTTTAAATCCTTCTCCTTCTTCTCCAAGGAGATTTTCTGCAGGGACGCGTACGTCTTCAAGGAATACCTCCCCGGTATTGCCTGCTCGTATCCCCAATTTGCCCTTAATCGCCCGAGTCGTGACACCGGGGAATGTCCGTTCCACAATGAAGCAACTGATTCCTCGATGTTTCTTGTCTTTATCCGTATAAGCAAAAATCAGAAAATGATCGGCCACATCACATAAAGAGATCCACGTTTTGGATCCATTCAAAATATATTCATTCCCCACCCGTCTCGCGGTTGTGGTTATCGAAGCCACATCCGAACCCGCTCCCGGTTCGGTCAATCCGAATGCGCCAATCTTTTCTCCCCGAGCTTGCGGTACCAGATACTTTTCCTTTTGGAACTCGTTGCCCCACTGCAAAAGGGTCATGCTATTCAATCCCGTATGCACCGAAACGGCTGTACGGAACGCGGTATCTCCCCGCTCCAATTCATCACATACGATCGCTAGCGTGTTATAATCCATCCCGCTCCCACCGTATTTTTCGGGGATGCAAACTCCCATGAGTTCCAGCTCGGACAATCGTTTAAGAATCCCGCGTTCGAAGTGTCCTTTCTCATCCCACTCCTGGATATAAGGCATAATCTCCTTGTCGACGAAAGACCGTACCATCTTGCGAACTGCTTCTTGCTCATTCGTTAGGGCAAAATTCATCATCATACATCTCCTCCGATATCACTTGGTTTTCGATCATTTCATAGATTTGTTCTCTTGAATATCCCAACTCCAGCAAGATCTCCACGGTATGCTCACTGTAAAGAGGAGGATGCCGCCTCATTTCTACCGGGGTTCTCGACAACTTTAAGGGGCTTCCAACCAATTGGATTCTTTTTGCAGTGGGATGGGCGATTTCAACCCTCATATTCCTCGACCGTACCTGCGGATCATCAAAAAGCGCTTTCATGTCATGAATCGGACCATTCGGAATTCCGGCGGCTTGCAACGATTCCTGCCATTCCTGAGCGGATTTGGTTTTCATTCTCTCGCTAAGGATTTGAATTAATTCTTCACGATTTTCCACACGATTAGGGTTGGTTTTGAATTTTTCGTTGAAAGCCAGTTCCGGCATCCCCAAGACCTGCACAAATTTCTCAAACTGATAGTCGTTTCCAACGGCAACCACCATTTCTCGATCGAGGGTAGAGAACACTTGATACGGAACAATATTCGGATGCTGATTCCCTAGTCGCTTGGGGATATCCCCTGAAATCAGATAGTTGCTGGCCACGTTGACTAAAGCAGAAATTTGGGAGTCAAACAAGGAGATATCAATATGCTGCCCTTCCCCAGAGTCATTCCTTTCATGAAGGGAAGCCAAGATCCCAATGACCGTATATAATCCCGTCAGTACATCGGCTATGGCAACCCCTACTTTTACCGGCCCGGACGCTTGGTCTCCAGTAATGCTCATCAATCCACCCATGGCCTGAATGATGTAATCATAACCGGGTTGATCTTTATAAGGACCATTGGTCCCAAACCCCGTTATCGAAGCTAAAATGATCCGGGGATTGATTTTCCTCATTTCTTCATACCCAAGCCCCAGCTTTTCTAATGTACCGGTCTTAAAGTTTTGCACCACCACATCAGACTTGGTAAGCAATTTCTTGAAAATATCTTTTCCTTGATCCGATTTCAAATTTAAGGTCATGGCTCTTTTATTCCGATTGGCGCACAGGTAGTAGGCACTTTCTCCCCCTATATATGGCGGTCCCCATGCACGGGTATCATCCTTCGAGGATACTCCTTCCACTTTGAGCACCTCAGCCCCCAAATCTCCCAAAATCATTGTGCAGAACGGCCCAGCTAATACTCTAGTAAGATCTAAAATTTTGACACCTTCTAACGCACCGGCCACACAGATTTCCTCCTTGAATGACGAAATAAAAAGCCAGTCAAGCCAACATTTACTTCTTGTTGGCTTAACTGGCTATCATTCGCGAAATGTCTTCCGGGCAAGAAGATCAGACGAATGCAGGCAGTCGTTATAAATTTCAAAACTTATCAGATTGTTAAGTGATATGGGGGAAATCCGATACCTGTGGACTTACATCTATTATTCAAATTTTATAGAAAATTGTCAATAGTAATATATAAAACAATTATGTTTTAATTCAAAATCATATCATCCTGCCTACATGTGATATATTCATTTTGTAGTGGTAGTTGCAATATTATAGTCCGATATTTGTGTAATAATGGACACTCACAAAAAGTTTAATACGGTTCACCTTATCACTATTCAACTATCCTGCCCTTATGCGCAATAAGGGTCGCCCTTGGCAACCCTTTGTATCGTTTATGCCCAAATTGTGCAACAACGATGTTATCAAATCGGGCTTCACCCTCCAAACCTCCAATCGCTCCTCAATACCCGATTCCCGATGGTAGAATAGGATTGTCACCTCTCGTCATCACGAAACAATTCCTCTAAATACCGCTCTGTATGATTTAGAAATCCTTTTGTCATTTGATAATGCTCCGTATCTTCATACCTGACTCTTTCAATTGAGGTGGAATCAAAACGTTGAAATTTGATTTTTAATTTCCAATTCTTCTATAAATTAAGTCTATCATTCCCCAAATTGAAAGAAATAAAACAGAACCAAGCATTAACATTACCACACACAATACAATGGTGGTTTTAACTTTACGAGAAGATGATCGTTTCAATAAGACATATCACTCATTTCCTTCATCCTTCACCCTTTTCATTACTTTCACCTTAACTGCCACTATTTTCACCTGTAATAACATACTCTCATGCTGAACTCCCTTCTTTCATCTAACCTGCCCGCTAGCACAACAGGCTGAGCAACATCCTGTTTCATTTACAGCGGGACATCAGGACATCGCTTTGATTCAGTCGTTAGGTGAACACAGTTTTGCGGCTATGATGATGTGGGTACAGCGAGCGATATAACCATTCTCCACTTTTTGTACTACAGCTAGCAATGACTACTCCTCCTCGTCCAGATGCTTCTCAAGGGCATCCAGTTTCTCCGACCAAAATTGCCGATATGGCTTCAGCCAGTTATCTACTTCAGCCAAAGGCTCAGCCCGTAAATGGTAGCGGTGTTGCTGCGCGTGTTTGTGAACCTCAACGAGTCCGGCTTCGCGGAGAATCCGAAGATGCTTGGAAATCGCGGGCTGACTCAAAGAGAAATGTTCGGCAATTTCTCCAACAGTACGATCTCGAACTCTTAGGAGATCCAAGATACGTCGCCGGTTCGGTTCCATCAATACCTCGAAAATACTATGGTTTTTCATGTATATTATTTTACTATTTGGTTATATAACTTTCAAGTAAAATACAAGTGATACTCGATAAAAATGCTGACACTCTTTTTCAGCTAAAATAGGGTTTGCTGAACGATTCGTTATCCAATAACAGAACCCATACTAAAGGTTGGAAAGTAGTATTTGAAAAACGTGAAAAAGAGAACCCGTAATTGCCGCTCCAGGTTCATGACGAGAAGTTGTAAGGCAATAACGGTTTCGCTGGTCTGTTGAAGGCGCGCCTTAATAAGCCCGAGCCCATACCCGCGCTTGCCTTCACCAAATTTTCCTTCAATTGCATTGCGTTCCGATGCATCCCTTCGCTCCAATCGCTTCTGCTGCGTCTGTTCGTTTCTCGATGGACGGCCAAGCTGTGGGCCACTCAGACGGATGCCCCGTTCTTTGTAATGGTGAAGATTGTCACGGTTACGGTAAATCTTGTCCGCCAATACCGCTTCCGGATAGTAGCCGAACCGTGTGATAAGCTTCCACTGATTCTTGCAACGTGATGCCTTCGTTGAAGTTGTCCCATTGCAGCTTTTCCATCAGGGCGTAGCCATCTACCAAGCTAATGGCGACTTTGGCACCAAATTCGACGTTGGCTTTGAGTTTACCTCGCATAATGGGACGCACATGGGGCTGTGAGATGCTGACGATCCGATCCTCAATGCGGTGGGAGCGTTTCGTGTACATCTCTCTTTGTTGCCGGTATAGTTCGTGGATAACCAAGAGCTGCTTGTACTGTTGCTTGCTTAAGAGTGCTAGGCTGCTTTGTTTCTGAAGATCAGCCACCATTCTTTCCACCATGGAATGAGATTCACTAATTTCACCCATCGGTTGTTTTTATTCAATTTGCCGCCAAAGGGCAGAAAGAAATCATCGGGTAAGATGAGCTGATTTTCGATCATTTTATACACATTCACACACTCCAAGTGCAAGGATTTTCGAGGGAATCCTACAAAATCCATGCACATGAATTCGTGATAAACGTTCGAAAATTCTTGTGAATACTGGATTTTTTTTATTATTCAGCAAGCTCTAAATAATTTTCTATCATATGTTTACGGTATGGCTACCTAAACAACAAAAAAGACCACCTAGCTATACTAGATGGTCTTCCTCTTTGGAGCGGGTGAAGGGAATCGAACCCACGCTGTCAGCTTGGGAAATCGGGATTTTGTTTGGACACGGGAACTAAAAGAGATGGGCGATCAATCTTTCATCCATGATGTTCGTATCGATCGGACAGGTTTTAGAATCCCTCCCGTATTGCCACACCCATACATTTCCTCCGCAGTGTAGGGTGTGAGGGGCAAATCCTGGGGCGGATTGGGCGCTTGTCACATGTTTTTCCGGTTGGGCGCTCCAAAGCACCGTTTCGCTGCGGATGCGGCTGTCTCTCGCCGCCTGGCAAAATGCGAAACGGAACGGCCCACGTACCGGGTCGTGATAAAAACCGGACCTGTAACCGGAATTGCGTATCGCTTGAACCCAGCCGCGAATCCATGCTTCATTCACGCGAAAAAAATGCTCGATGTTGGCGAAGAGAAAGGTCCCTCGCTGAATCCCCAGCCTATTAGCGTAGCTGGCCGCATGTCTGGCTTCAGTGGCGCCGTTTTTGTAGCCTACCGCATGGCGGAAGCGGTTATAAATCGGCAGGATTTTGATTCCGTGGCTGTGAAGGAAGGAAATTTCCTGCGTGGTGAGACCGGATGACGCGCGTGGAACCGTGGAGAGATACCTCCCCCAGAAGCGCGGTTTTCCGAATTGTCTGATAACACATTGGTACAATTGTTCATCAGCTGGTGAAGCAGAATCAACTCCCCAAGCGTATGGCATGCACACTCCCCTCCATCTTTGACTTCCATATCATATGCGGTGCTTTGCCTGCTTGGTATCTCATGCGGAATCCTGAGTTTCAATTCCTCAATGAATTAGCATACATTCGACTTCTGCAACCGGGGCTTTTGCCAGGGATCTTTCTCAGGATAGACGAGACAGATTCCCATAACCTGTATTGTCAAACGCGGCAATTGCAAAAGCTCGGCAACTCCGTGCGGATCATTCCGGATGCCCTCTGATATTGAATAATTAACTCATCAAGTTGTTGACTGATTTCCACTACAGCAGGATCACTAAAGTTTCCTTTTTCCATAGCCACCTTAACCATATAAAGACGTAACTGCTCTATTCGGAACTTAAGATTTTCTAGATCCACCATTTCACCCTTATATTTTAAATATTTGATTAATTAATAATATTATTTGGATGTAAACACCAAAAAAGACGGATTCACAGCGTTAGTCACTGTAAACCATCCTATGAAGAACGACAACTTGTTATAGATATTTCTTGACCCCAAGTCCGTCAGTATATTATTCTTAAGCTCTCCTGTTCTTATTTTCCAATTTAACAGACTGTTGGCTCACCAACATTGCAAGCACATCATATAGCACGCCTGCTCCGATGGCGATGTCTTCCGGACTGGTATATTCCGCTGGGTTATGGCTGATTCCGGATACAGAAGGGACGAACATGAGCGCGGAAGGACAGCAATGCACAAGATTCATCGCATCATGTCCAGCACCGCTTGGCATGAGCCGGTAGGGAATTTGACGGGCAGCACAAATCTCTTCAATCATCAGTTTCAGTTCATCGCTCATAAAGACAGGTGACTCATCGGAAATCAACGTCCATTCCCATTCGAGTGTTCGCGATTGGCAAATCGTCTTCAATCTGTCTTTCAACGCCTGAACCACTCGCTGTTTGCTGCCAGAGTTTACGCTTCGGATATCCACCTGCATCCGCACTTCCCCCGGTACCACATTCATGGCGCCTGGAAATACCTCACACACGCCAACGGTCACAACCGTTCCATGAGATTCCTCTGATCGTCCGCATTGTTCCGCAGCGAGAATAAACTCAGCCGCCGCCGGAAGCGCATCACGCCGGTAGGACATCGCTGTGGCTCCAGAATGGGAGGCAGTGCCGCGAATGGTCACTTTCAGTCGTGTAGGGGCAGCGATCGCCGTTACGATACCGATTTTGTCTCCGGTCGCCTCGAGGATCGGTCCTTGTTCAATATGCAATTCCACAAACGCCAATAAATCGGTACGAATCAGACTCCGAAAATTATCAAGTGAATACCCGAAGGGCTGGATAGCCTGTTCAAAACTAAACCCGTCGCGATCCGTCAGTTGTCGTACCTTTTGCTCTTCAAGCAGTCCGGCAACCGCTTTGCTCCCGATTGTCGACATACCAAAACGTGATGATTCTTCGCAGGCAAATGCCACGATTTCAAGCGGATAGTACGGAACGATCCCTTTTTCCTTCATCGTTCGAACGGCTTCCAAAGCCGCAAAAACACCGAGCGCTCCGTCGAACTGTCCGCCGTTTCGTACAGTATCCAGATGGGAACCGCAAAGAACTACCGGACCGTTCTGGTTTTCCCCATTCCAACGGGCGTAGGCGTTTCCTATCGAGTCGAAGCGCGTTTCCAACCCTAGCTCCTTGCAAAGTTTTAAAAAATACCGGACGGCATTACGTTCCGATACCGTATAGGCCAAACGGTTCCAACCGCCTTCCGTCTTACCGAATTCGTTTACCGCCTGTAAATCCCGGTATAAACGCTCAGATCGAATCATGATGTTCACCTCCTGTCAATGACGCCCATTCCGTTCTCCACTCGAATTGAGGTGCCAAAAGGTTCCGACAGTTCTTGGAGATCGTTTAAAATCCTTTTTGCATGTGTCCGTGAGGCAAGTGCCGGACGTCCACGCCGGGATCGCGGCAAATGAAATCCGAGAGAAATCGGTTGATTCGCTTCAGCCAGATTCCTCCCGACGCCTGCATGCACCCATCCACCTTTATCAAGATGTTCGAGGGTTACCATAAGTCCGTTATGGGACCAGTCCAACGTATGATTGTTCGCCCAAGCCTACATGTTAAATCCTAACCATTCGAGATCGGACAGTACCGCCGGTCGCGCCGCCGCCCATGTACCACCGCTTGACGCCGCAGGATAAGCGTCAAAATCATGAATCGTAACTTCCAAATTGGTGAACCGGACATCCGCTTTTTGAAATAGCAACCGGATCCCCACCAAATCTGTTTCCGCGCGGGGAAGTCTTTGTGTGATAAACGAATCTCCGGTTGCAATGACTGATATGTTGCTGCTCATATTTCCCCCCGAACGATTGCTTTATTTTCATGAAAAGAGACAATGGGTTCCCATTTACGTGTCTGTTCTTGCCAGGCCAATGATATCTGTCACACTTGTGTATCCTTCACTGTCCAAATACTCCCGGATACCTGTAATAATCTTTCGCATGGCCAATGGGTCACGAAACGAAATGGTTCCGACCTGTACGGCCGAGGCTCCGGCAAGTAAAAACGCGATCGCATCCTCCGCACGGGATATCCCCCCTACTCCGATTACGGGTACTTTCACGGCCCCGCAAACTTCATACACCATCGCCAGCGCGATCGGCTTGATCGCAGGTCCTGACAGACCCCCTGTTCCCCTGCCAAGAATCGGCTTTTTCTTCCAAATGTCAATCTCCATTCCGCGTATGCTATTGATCAGACAGATTGCATCCGCTCCGGCCGATTCGCTGATGCTTGCCATTTCGACGATATCGGTCACATTCGGTGACAGTTTAGCAATGATCATTGCCTCAGTGGCTTCCCTGACTGCTTCCACACACTCCCGCAACAAGACCGGATCCTGCGCCGGAATCACTCCATGTTCCAGATTCGGACACGACAGATTGATTTCGAGTGCGGCGACTGTGGGTTCCTTCCCGAGTTCACGGGCCAAGATTGCGTATTCCTCGGGTGTAAAAGCGGAAATGCTTGCGATAACCGGTGTCTTTAAGCGGGACCATTTTTCCCTTAGTATCGTTCGAAAACCTTCTAATCCATAGGAAGGAATCCCGATCGCGTTTAACATCCCGCTTGGCGTTTCGGCGAGTCTGATCGGAATGTTTCCGTCCCGCGGCTGCAGAGTCGTGCTTTTTAAGACCACCGCTCCCAATTCATCCGGATGAAACGGACCATCGTGTTCCGGGTACCAGTCGAAGCAGCCGGAAGCAGGCATAACGGGATTTTTAAGCGACAATCGTCCTAATTGGCAACGCAAATCTGCACTCATATGACCACCACACTTTCCGCGCGATACAACGGCCCCTGGATGCAACAAAGCGAATACTTGCGCGATCCCTGCCGCATTTCGATCGCACATCCTTTACAGTAGCCGATACCGCAAGCCATCCGTTCTTCCAAAAAAACATAGACTTGAAACCCGAACCGAGCTCCAAGTTCTTCACAATGACTGAGAAGCCGTTTAGATCCCGAAACATATACAGCATCCAGGTGCCGTCCCATATTAAGCAACCTTTCCAATTTGTCCGTTACCCGGGAATGCTGCTGTTCATCTGTTTGTGTATGCACCTCTCCCAGGAGTTCAAAGTCTTCCTTGCCAACGAGTAATTTTTCAGTTCGGGCAGACAGCAGGCTGATTACCGAGCCACCTTCCTCCGATGCAGCTTTCGCCACCGGCAACAAAGGCGTAATTCCCACCCCTCTGCCTACCAATGCTATTGTTTTTCCAAGATAGCTGTGCTCCACGGCGGAACCGAGAGGACCGGTGACTGTTATTTCCCGACCGGGAGCAGCAGCAGCCAACATTTTGGTTCCGAATCCTTTCACTTTGTACACTACGTCGAATGATTCATTTGTATAGTGAAAAATCGCCATCGGCCGCGGCAGAAAAGGCTCTCCTTGCCAAGAACGGAGCATCACGAAATGTCCGGGGCGACACATTCCCGCTATCTCGGGACAATGAATTTCGATCCGCCAAACATCTTCGTCTATATGATGATTAGCTGTTACAATTCCGTTTACATACTGCCATCCCATACTCTCCCTCCTCTCGTCGAAGTCAGCAAATGGGCACTTGCAATATGTTCACTGGCCTTTTCCCCGATTTGTAGCAGTTCATTGATTAGAAGCTCCCGGTGCGAGTTGATGTAAGAAGTGCTTCCGATTAGACTGATACTGAGGAGCGCTTCTCTTTTTCCATGAAAGATAGGGGTCGACATCGCTGTGACACCGACCTCCAATTCTTCTTCACAGAAAGCGATACGGGATTTGAAAACCTCGTTTAATTCGGTGATGCGTCCCTGAATATCCGTTTTTGTAAATTCGGTATACTTTACCGGCTTCTCTTTTAAAAGAAGCGCATTCACGACACTGGGCGGTTGAAAAGCGAGAATCGCCTTGGCGGCCGCCGAACAGTGCAGGGGCATTCTTTGTCCGACATGGACGAAGTACTTGTTCCGACTTGTGGAAGGCTGCCGGGTGTAAATACAATAAACTTCACCCGAATCAAACCGGCATAAGTAGGTGTAAAGGTCAGTTCTTTCGGCAAGTAGGTCACAATAGTCCGAGAGCAAACCGGACGGATCCTGGCCGACCAGAAACCTGCTTCCCCATTGCATGGACTTCGGACCCAATCGGTATTTCCTCGTTCTTGGATCCTGAACAATCAGTCTGTGTTCGACCATACTTTTCAACATCCGGTGCAGAGTTCCTTTGGTGAGGCCGGTTTTCCTGGCTATCTCAGTTACTCCCAAGCCATCCATGCCTCCCTCGCTGACCGAATCCATTACGGCCGTGAACCTGTCCATCCATTCCATTTCGATCAGTCACCTTTTGTAAAGTAGTAATTTCGACCTCATGGTACACGAATGTGAAATTTTCAGAAGATTATTTCTGTGGCTTTATCAATTCTCCAACCGGTTCACCGATGACCTGCCCGTTCTGTACAATTTGTTGCCCGCGCAGGAAGGTGGCAACCGGCCAGCCCTTTATGAGCGTGCCGTGAAATGCGGTCAGCGGCTGTTTGCTGTGCAGATTCTCATTTCGGATCTCTTTCTTCATTGACATGTTCACCAGCACAATATCCGCGTCGGCGCCTGGTTCGAGTGCCCCTTTTTTCGGATAAATGTTAAACAGTTTCGCCGGATTCTCGGACAATTTTTGCACAACAAACGGAAGCGTGATTGTGCCGCGGTTCACTTCATTCAACATCAGCGGGAGCATCGTTTCCACACCGCACATGCCTGCCGGAATCGAGAACAGGTCTCCGTTCTTCTCTTCCAAGGTATGAGGCGCATGGTCGGAACAGACAAGCGAGATCGTTCCATCGAGAAGACCGGACCATAATGCTTCCCTGTCACGTTTGCGTTTCACCGGCGGATACACTTTCATTGCCGGACCAACCCGCTCATAATCATCCGCATCCAAGAACAGGAAATGCGGACAAGTTTCGGCGGTTACCGGGATTCCCTTCTTCTGGGCATCCCGCACCAATTCGACACCTTCAGCAGTGGACATATGCAAAATATGCAGTTTGGCGCCGGTTGCTTTACTGAATGAGATTGCGGTTTGAATCGTCAGTTCTTCCGCTAGGTTGGAGCGTGCCTCCAACAATGCTTCATAATCGCGCCGACCACTCTTCGCCACACGCTCGGTCATCGCCTGAATCAGCGAGTGGTTTTCCGCATGAATCGCTAGTAGTGATCCGGTACGGGCAACATCCTCAAATAGTTCATATACTTCTCCGTCGTTCAGTGGAGGGATTATGTCAGGCATGCCCGGCTTGTAGTTGTAGACAAGCTGGAAGCTTTTCTTGTCGAAAGCGTATCCCCAGAAGAATTTCAATGCGATGGCACCGGCATCCACCAGTCCTTGCAGATTCTCTCGATTTACCCGTCCCAGGCAAAGCCCCCAAAGTGCATAATCAACATAAGCGCGGGACTTGAGTATTTCCGCTTTTTCGCTAAACTTTTCCGCGTTCAAGGTTGGCGGATTGGTATTCGGCATATCGAATACAGTTGTAACCCCACCGACAGCCGCCGCCCGCGTTGCGTGTGGAAAATCCTCCTTATGAGTGTGTCCAGGATCACGGAAGTGAACGTGTACGTCCAGACAACCAGGTAACACGTAAAGCCCGGTGGCATCGTATGTCTTGTCCGCCTCAAATGCCTCATTTGTAATTTTCGCTATCTTTCCTTCTTTGACATAGACATCGGCTTTTTTGATTTCCTTTCCGGTGACAATCAATCCGTTAGTAATCCGCAAATCGTACATCGTCAAATCCTCCTTCGACAGTCCTATTCCAGTTTGACTCCCTTTGTCTCAGGCACCAACGTCAACATCACCAACAGCCCGATTGGATAAATCAGGAAGATTAGTGACATCGCACCCAGAATGTTGCCGCCGACTGCGAGCGCACCGATCAGCGCAGGGCCAAATCCGGCAAGTCCCCGACCGGTCCCAAAAATGAAATTCTCTGCAGTGGAACGAGCTTCAGATACGTAGTTCTCAGCCAAGATCGCTCCGAATCCGCCCATCATACCGTTTACGAAAAATCCTAACAATGCACTGCCCCAGAGAAGCACCGTCTGGTCTTTGAATACGAAGAAGTAAATCACACAGTAGATCGTTCCTCCGATGTAATAGAGAGCAAACGTCTTCTTGCGTCCGATTTTATCCGCCAGTATTCCGAACAAAAGGATTCCGACCAGCATGCCGACTGTTGAGATGAAAAGCCATCCACTTGCCTTAGCCAGAGTGTATCCATATTTTTGCGATAAGACGGTGGGCATCCAGGTGAAAATCCCGTAGTATCCGAAATTCTGGATAAAGCACATGATGGTCAGTCCGATGGTAGTAATCGTAAGTTTCTTATTGGAAAACAATTTGGAAAGTGGAAAGCCAGCCAATTTGTCATACTCAGCCAGTTCTTCAGCCGAAATCGTACCTGCCTGAGCCTTGGCGCGCAGCATCTTTTTGCGTTCGTTGCGGCTCTTCCAGATTTCCGGTTCTTTCAGACCAAAACGTACGTACGCAGCCAACAGGGCCGGAATCAGACCAAACAGGAACACGGCCCGCCAACCGAATGTAGGAACGACCGCAGCAGCGAGCAGAGAAGCCGAAAGAACTCCCAACTGCCAACCTACTGCCACCAACGAAGTAGCTCTTGCGCGCAACTTTGGCGGCCATGATTCAGTAACAACCGCCATACCGATACCAAACTCACCGCCTACTCCCATACCAACCAAGAAGCGTAAAATTTCTAATTCTGTATAACTTGCCGCAAAGTACATGGATGCGGTAGCTACAGAATAGAGAAGAATTGTCAAAGAGAAGATACGGATACGACCGTAAATGTCCGCAAGGAATCCAAACAGGTAGGAACCGATCAACGTTCCGATCGTAGTCATCAATGTAAGATTGCCGGCTTGCGCAGGAGTCAAACCGAACTCTTTGATAACAAATACAAGAACGAATGATAACAACAACATGTCAAGACCGTCTGCCGCATAGCCCAAAACTGATCCCAACAGAGTTTTGGCCTGTTGCCCTTTTGATACCAGTTCTTTATGTACCACAATTGGTACTTCTTGATTTTGCATTTGATCCTCCTCCTTTACTTTTGTTCCTCTAAGCGGTACATCGTCTCGTTTATGGGTAAAAAATAAAGTTCCTCTGTTAATTACAGATTACCATAGATCATAAAAATTCTAAATATTGTTCCTGAAATTTTTTCTCTGAATTGTCCCAGGTTAGAACAAGATCTCATTTACTTGTTGCAGGATTTCCCCTGCTTTCCCTCGAACGACAAGATCAAACATCTGATCCTGATCGGTTGATTCGGCATTGATAAGGACTGTTTTTCCTTTCGATATAGCCGGAAGTTGATTAACCGGGTAAACTTGAAGACTTGTTCCGATGACCACAACTAGATCCGCCTTTTGAATTGCATGCAAAGCATTGTTCCAAGTATATTGGGGTAACATTTCCCCGAACAATACAACGTCAGGCCTTAACTTTCCACCGCATGTGTTACAACCTTTTCCTTCTAAAAATGCATCTGCATCGGCCGGCAACTCGCAATTTTGACACCGGATCTTCCGAATCGATCCGTGCAATTCATACACTTGTTTGCTCCCAGCCTGTTGATGAAAGCCGTCCACATTTTGCGTCGCAATTGAATGAATAAGCCCATTCTCTTCCCATTCCGCCAGTATGTAATGTCCTCTGTGTGGCTGACATTTTTCGAGTCCCCTGATCCGAAACTGATAAAATTGATGAAACAGGTCGTAGTGATTCTCCAATGCATTGACAGTGGCTACTTTTTGAGGATCTATTTGCCTCCACCACCCGTCCTTTGATCGAAAGTCTGGAATCCCACTTTCGGTGGACATTCCGGCTCCCGTGAGAACCACTGTAAATTTTGATTGCCTTAACCAAAGAGAGAATCGAGCCAAATCAGAATCTTCCGGGAAGCATACATCAAACCATTCCTGCAAACGATTGTTACGAGCGAAATCACGAGTACGCCGAAGAACCTCTGACCAAACTTTCCATTGAAACTCGGGATGCACCTTGAGAGGGTGAAGCTGTGCCCAAGGGTATCGGTCTAACAGTTTCAGTGCTTCTTCCCAGGTATTTACAATCTCAGAGCGATTCCGTAATGGGTTGGTAGACGCATACCCCTCATCGAATAAATCATCAAATCGTGTTGATTCATTGGATTCCCTGCAATACTTCCAACCGTCCGGAGTTTGAATCCCTAACAACGAGATTCCCCCACCTTCGCCTGCAACGCCTACAATTACCTCATAATCTTTCATCTTTAAAACTCCTTTCCCATTTGATTGGCACTATACGAAGGGGATATATTCGTCCAATAAAGATAGATGATCAAGTTATCAATCGCGACTTTGAACAGCAATCTTATAGAAAACCCCATCATCTTCAGGGTTGATCTCTTTCTTTGCCTGGATCGAAACGATTCTACTATCGTTTTCGATAAGTAGTGTACGAGTAGGATGAATATCAGCATATCTTGAAAAAGCTTCGTGAAACTTTTTAATATTGGAATGCGCTGCCTGTAAACCGTCACACACACCGGTTATAAAATTATCCAGATCACCAATACTTTCAAGATTTGATCTTGGGACATATAATGTTAATTCCAAGGTAATCAATGAGCGTAAACAGTCTCTGAGTCCCATTTCTTTCATTGCTTGAAAAGCCTGCTTACGAAGTAAAATGAGGCGAGGAACTTCTGTTGGATGATCCCACATCGACTTTTCACCATGTTTCTTTGGCGGAATGTCATGTACAATGAACTCAATCCTCAAACGTCACTCCTCCTTTATCAGTTGGCAATAACTCCCTCCACATACTTGTATGAAAGAATAAAGAGATATTCTTTTATTTTTAAATAATTCGTTATTTTGAATATAGCTTTTTCCTTTATTACTAGGTTAATAGCTGTTGACAATTAAAACAAGAACACCCTTCACTAAAGAGGATGTTCCCGTAAAGACGAATGATCGGAGCTCGGGAGATAAGGATTTTAGCGCGGTTTCATCTTTTTCAGCACATGCAGCAGCTGTTCAAGCGTTTGATCAGGAATCAAGGATTTCCCCTTCTCGACGTGCAGCTTGGTAATGGTCTTTTGCCTATTAAAATAAACATTTAACACCAATTCGCTGCCTTGAACAAGTCCGCTGATTTTAATCACATGCTGATGTTAGGTTACACTCATCATACGATACAATGCAACAGATTCGTTCAACATTGGTAAAACTGCTTCCACGACTGCTTGCTTGAAAGAAACCTGATCCTGCTGCGGAATCCCAATCATTGCAGGATGGGATACTGCCGCAAACGCATTCCCGTAGTTCACAATTGAATTGCCGTCATTCTTAAATGAAGCCAAGATCGTCAAAATAAGCTGATCATCAATGTTCCGAATACCATCCAGCAATTGGACTGACGTGATTTCCTTTTTGCTATTGTAATGCACCGCCACTCGTTGCTCTCCATAATGCGTTTGCACATATAATATGAATTGGTATTGATGAAAAGCCACATACTCAATGACTAGATTATACTGTTGAAGTTTATTCGCAATGCCCATATATAACTCCTGTACATCGACAGAATCGTGAGAGCCGCTTTCGTTGGTGTGGTTTTGAGGGGGATAAATCATATACAAATTCGACTTGGCCCGTGTAATGACGGTGTATACCCACCGGAAATATTCCTCGCAATGGATTGATTTCGAATATCGAAAATCGACGATTACATCCTTCCATTCCCCTCCTTGACTTTTATGACCGGTAATCGCATATCCAAATTTAACCTGCATTGCTCGTGAATCGCGTTCCGGATGTGCATGGACGTCTGAAGAATCCCGCTGTTTTGGGCTTGGCGGTATACATCGGTCAGTTCGTGTTCCTCACAGCGAAGTCCAAAGGATTGCGTCAAATACTCCTGCGAAAGCGCCGGGGACAGTTTGCTGTTGACAGGGGGAAGTTGGACGTGGTCACCGAGAAACAACACTTTTCGGTTGGTGCCTTTACAATCGACAAATCCGATAAAATCAGATAACAGCTTTCCGGATCCGAATTTCATCGATTCGGATTCACTATAGGTATCGGACACCATGGACGACTCATCCACAATGAATACCGTGTTGAGGGGATATTCATTCACTCTTTTCTTGAAATACAATTTGTAATTGCCGTCGCTATCGATATCCATCCTCGATTCCTTCGTGTCCAACTGATAGATCAGGCTATGAATCGTGAAAGCTGCACATTTGGTTTTCTTGCGCAAAACCTTTGCAGCTCGTCCGGTGGGCGCAACAAAACAATAGGGGCGGTCGATCGAATCCAAATATTGTCTCAATCCGCCGAGCATGAAGGTTTTACCTGTGCCCGCGTAACCTTTTAAAATAAATACATGATTGCTGTTTGATAAAAACTGCTCCAACTTCTTAACTACTGATGTTTGGCTGTCGGTAAGGGACGTTTTCAGAAAAAAATCGGCTAATGTAGTACCAACCATGTTTCCAACTTTCTTCCTTTTATATCATCGATATCTCGATCGCTTGTTTGGACATTTGCTGTTTCTTGTGATCGAAAGATTCTGTAATGTAAAAGCTTACACGCTGCTGTACCTTCAGTCGGCTCCGTGGTCCCTTGAAATCATGAGCGCGAAAAAAGATGCTTTCCTTCTCGTCGGATAAAATAAACCCGGATTTACCTTTACCAATCAGCTTTACGATCACGCCTGAACCCCTCGGCAAAGCGCCTAACTTATAATCCGACCAAAACTTCTCAAGCGTTCTCTTGTATCCAGCATCGATCCCCCAACCACCTGCTCCAACTGTCGGATCTTGTTGTTTAACCGTTCTTTCTCCGGCCAGCCATTCTCGGCACGGATATCCCGAACAAGAGAATAGTGTAGTAACGCTTCGAACAGCTGACCGTTCTCCTCCATCAATGCGCCGATATCCAGAATTAATTTGATCTTGTGCTTATACTCCCCGCTTCTAGACAGAAGGGCACAAGCGCCGTTCTCAAGTGCTTTCTCCTTATTCCCTAAAGTACGATAAAGTTTGAAAAGCTCATGATAGGCCGTCCAATGACCATTTTCTTTCACGATTTGTTCCAACTCTCCGATGCCGCCTTGTCCAACCAATACATCATTTGGTGATAAGAGGGGTTTGCTTTGCTTTTGATATATTTCAGTACAGTGAATACCGTACGTTCATAGGGGGAGTACATATCCTGCCTGGTATTTTCCGTAATAAAGGAAGCGACCTTCATCATGAGCTCTTCATCAATCTTAATTTCTTGAGAAGGCTTCACGTACAAGTCAAATAGATTCCAAGCGTATTGATTCGTATTCGGCTCGAATTGCGGAAACCGTCTATATAAGAATTTATTTATTTTGGCTGATTCTGAAAGTCTGCCAGTCTTGCGCAAGCATTTGCTATAATAATACAAATCCCATTTGTTAAACTGTTGACTATCATGCTGATACAGCGGCTCCAAAATCTTCAAGGCTTCTTCATAAAGTAGTTGTTTCGCTAGCCGCACACCATCCTGGACGCTCATCTCTTCTTTCATCTCCTAGAACGTCTTCATTCGGCATCTATGTATCCGTTTCTTTACAGAGGCGGATTAACATGCATGTCCCTTTTTTTAGTAGATTTTCGTATGCGTCAATTGCATTCTCATATGATCCATCTTGTTCAAAAGCTTCCGCTTCCTTCAACAATTGATCAGATGTCCTCTCCTTTCGCTATGAACAAGATTTCAGAAGTTGGGGACTAACATTAAATTGGATTATTTATCCTTATTTACTTACAAACTTCGACATTTATTAACATTTTTCCTTCAAGTGGATCGCCTAATTGGTTCCTTTTTATTTTTGGAAGAACCCCAAAATGGTATAGAGAGAAGTACGTTGAAAGGGGAGATATCAAGCACGAAGCATATGATATGTTCCATGCAAAATGGAGTCGCGTTTTGAAGAGGTGTATAAGAGGCAGAATATCCATCATTCCTCTTAGGCCGATTCCGACATGCAAGGGTTCAGGATGGCAAATCAAAGAGATGAATGAAGAATACCTGGCAATGCAGAGCCACGACATACAGTCGCGGCTCCGTAAATCATGAGTAGCGAAGTTTGAACTCAATGCCGGCATTTGTCCGTTTTACGCTGGGCCTCTGTCATTTAGCCTCTTCTGTAAGTACTCGGTGCAAGATCTTGCCGACGGTCGTTTTCGTTAGCGATTTGTGAAATTTGATCGCGTAGGGCGATTCAAATGTGGACAGATTCTGCCTGCAACTTTGGTGACCGGTTTCAGGCATTTTTATACTCACTCATAACGCAATGCGTCAATCGGTTTTAATTGCGCGGCTTTTCGCGCTGGATATACGCCGAAAACGACTCCGACAAACATGGAAGAGAGAAAAGCGTAAAGAATCGGCGTCAAGCTAATCGTTGTTGTAAAACTTGTGAACTTGTTGAGTAACAGCGCCACCCCAACACCAAGCAGAATCCCTATAGCGCCTCCCAATAAGCTGAGGGTAATCGACTCGATCAGGAACTGCTTAAGAATGTCACCGCGTGTAGCCCCGATCGCTTTGCGAATACCGATTTCACGGGTTCTTTCTGTCACGGAAACGAGCATGATATTCATGATACCGATTCCACCCACAACAAGTGAAATGGCAGCAATTCCCGACAAGAGTGTCGTCATCACGCTCGTAACTCCCTGCGCTGTACTGAGGATCTGCGATTGGGAGCTAATTTGGAAATCATCTGGGTCTCTCGGAGACAGATGGTGTTGTCCCCGCAGGGTCTGCTCGATGTCAAACTGCGCTTGGTCCATGACATCAGCGGATTTCGCCGAGACATAAATCGTTCTTACTTTCGTTTGGTCAAACAGTCGATTCATGGCGGTGGTAATGGGGATGATAATGCGGTCGTCATTATTGGTCATTCCTGAACTCCCTTGACTTGGCAAAATTCCGATCACCGTAAAAGGCACTTGGTTGATTTGAATGGTTTTGCCGATGGGATTTGCGTTGTCGCCACCGAATAAATTGCTGACTACTTGTGTGCCGATCACCGCAACGTTTGCTTGACCTTGTACCTCAAATCGATTAAAAAATCGGCCAAACGTTATCTTGGTGTTGCGGACATCAGGGAATGCTTCCGATGTTCCTACGATCGTGGTAGAGTAGTTTTGGTTTCGATAGACTACTTGGGCTTGTTTGCTAAGATCGGGAGCCACGCCTGCAATGGAGTCCTGCTTAGAGATCGCTTCCGCATCTTCGAGAGTCAATGTATTTAACGACCCTGCCCCAAGATTAATTCCGCCTTGTTTTGCTTGACCTGGTGACACAATCAATAAATTGCTGCCCAATCCGTTTATTTGTGAAGCAACGTTGGCAGAGGCGCCCTCTCCGATTGCGACCATCGCAATCACGGCCGAGACACCAATAATGATGCCGAGCATCGTTAAGAAGGAACGTAATTTATTCGTTCTTATACTTCGCAGCGAGACACGTACACACTCCAAAAAGCTCATACCCTTACATCCTCCAGTTTCGCTATTCTTCTTTGCGAAACCCGTTCTTCCGAAATGATTTGGCCATCTCGGAAACGAACGATGCGTTTAGCGTACTCTGCGATATCCGGCTCGTGCGTTACTAAAATCACCGTTTTCCCTTCGTCATTTAATCGTTGAAAAATACTCATGATTTCTACGCTGGTTTTTGTATCTAATGCACCCGTCGGTTCATCGGCCAAAAGGATCACGGGATTGTTCACGAGGGCACGGGCGATCGAGACCCGTTGCTGCTGTCCGCCTGAAAGTTCATTCGGTTTATTGTTCAATCGGTCTTCCAATCCTACACTTTCCAATGCACGAACCGCCAGTTGGCGCCGTTCTCTCGCCGGTATGCCCGCGTACAATAATGGAAGTTCCACGTTCTGTACGGCACTGGTTCGCGGAAGGAGATTAAAATTTTGAAAGACAAAACCGATTTTTCGATTACGGATCAAGGCGAGATCATCGTCAGAGGCTTGGGATATCGGATATCCATCCAGATAAAATTCTCCTGAAGTCGGTTTATCTAAGCACCCGATGACATTCATCATGGTCGACTTGCCTGAACCAGATGGTCCCATGATCGCAACAAAATCCCCTTCTTCAATAGACAAACTGACTCCGCGAAGCGCTTGGATTTCTTGATCTCCAATACGATACATCTTCTTAATGTTCTCAATTTGAATAACCGGTTTCATATTAACGACCCCTCTTCCGCCAAAGGAACCTCCTCCCGCGCCCATTCCTGGAATTCCTCCAAATCCATTCATCGATCTTCTATTTGTTGAAGACGAATTCGTATTATTATTGCTATTATTCATCGCTAAAACGACTTGCTCCCCTTCCTGCAAACCCGACGTGATTTCTACGCGATCCGAGCTGTAGAAACCTACGGTTACGGGTTTGAAATAATACGGAGCAGAACTTTGTGTCTTTCTTCCGTTTCCATTCGCTTCATTTCCTTGCTTGTTTTCAGGGGATTCATTTTTCATCGAATTCATTGATGAAGCATTGGCTGGAACATACACTCCGTCTTTTCCGTTTTGATCTCTCAAAGCTGCGGCGGGAATATAAAGAACATTTTTGTGAGTTCCGACGACAATCGTAACGTTCAAAGTCATTCCAGGTTTTAATAAACCTTCTTTGTTATCAACCGAGAGAAGAACTTTATACGTCGTGACACCTGATTCTGTGGTCGCTTCCGGGTAAATCATGATCACTTTTCCTTTAAACTGTTTACCGTCATAGGCATTGACAGTATACGTTGCATCCATACCCGCTTGAATTTTCCCGATATCGCTCTGACTGACTTGTGCTAACACTTGAAGATTTTGAGAATCAGAATTATCGAGTACGATGACCGGATTATTTGAAGGTATTTCACCGACATTGCCGTTGACTTGAACAACGGTTCCATCCATTGGTGCTTTTAATGTCAATTTCGATAGAGCGATTTTTTGTTGTTCCAACTGAGCTTGTGCTTGAGCGACGGCTGCCTGGGCTTCCTCGACGGCGCTAGGTTTTGGAGGGGCTTTCACTTGATTCAACTGAGCCACAGCCGCATCGTATGCAGCCTGGGCCTGTTTCACATTATTGTTGTAATCCGCTTGCGCCTGGTTATACTGCACCACTGCAGAATTATAATCGGCTTGTGCTTGATCTAAGGTTTGTTTCGCTTGATCCAGTTGATTTTTGGAAACTGCTCCCGCATCATAGAGCGATTTTTGGCTATTGTAGTTACTTTGCGCAGCATCAAGAGTGATTTTCGCTTTTTGTACCTGATCGGACGCCTTTTGAATATCGTAAGTGTTTTTTGCTGAATCCAATGCTGCTTTCGCTTTATTTACATTCGCTTGTTGAATCGCGATGTCTTCAGGAGTCGAACCTTGCTCTACTTCGGCCAAATGGGCTTGCGCTGAGGAAAGATTTGCTTGAGCGTTCATGACTTGAGATTTGGCTGTAGCGTCATCCAACGTAGCTAACACTTGTCCAGCCTTTACATGATCCCCTACTTTTACATTGAGCGATGAGATTTCGCTTCCTGAGCCCGAAAAATTTAACGAAACTTGTTTGGGTGCTTGAACGGTTCCGGATGCGGAAACCGTTTCCATCACATCTCCACGTTTAACAGTTGCGAGTTGCATGGCAGGAGATGCAGCTTTACTCGAAATGACTTTTTCATAAGTAAATATGCCTGTTCCACAAATCAATAACCCAGCTAAAGAGATCATCATGATCTTTTTCCGGTTTTTCTTCTTCAAAGAAAGAACCAGATCATTCGTAACAATTTCGGACATTTCCACTTACCTCCGATTTCATAAAACATTCGTATCATGCCGGATATTCGATGAATCATGGCGAGAACAGTTATTAAGTGCAAACCATACAGTTCAAGGCGCTATAAAGCTACTTCTTTTTACTCTAACTTTCTTTTTTTAGAATTGCCTTTGAGAACTTTGACATTTTTGTTACTTGCAGCGGAAATGTATCTATCTTATTATTGGACGAATCTTTTTGTTCGTCGAACAATTGTCTTTGTTCTCATACGAAATAGAGACTCTCTTTGGAGTCTCTTTTCACAATTCATATGATCCCTCGGCGTTCCCATTCTTCGATCTGTTCCAGGGAGACATCCAGCACTGATTGCAAAACTTCCCTGTTATCTTTACCAAGAATGGGAGGCGGTGTCATGTCGGTTGACCGTAGATCTTGTACAGAAAAGCCCCCTGCGGAAGTGGCTACCTGAGGTAATGAGCCCCACATATCACTATGTACTTCTGCTATAAGTCCTTTTTCAATGACATATGAATCATGGACCAATTCGCTTGTTTCGAGAACGGGTGTCATGCAACAATCGACCGATCGCGAAAATTCGGACCACTCTTCAAACGTTCGGCTTTTGAAGAGTGCCTTGACTTCCGCAAAGGTTCGATTGCTTTTCGAAGCGGCACTGAGATGTTCGGGAATCCAATCCTCCCTGTGGACGGCACGGCAGAAGTTTTCCCAAAATTTTTTCTCCAGTGCTGCCAAACTTATAAATTTGCCGTCTTTTGTTTCATAGATAAAATAGCAGATCAAGTTTCCGCCCAGTTCACTGAAACCGTGTTCTTTGCCGTTCACCTTTTGCAGCATCGCATGATTGGTCATCATCCCAATCAGGGTGTCGGTCAATGAAATGTCAAGATATGCCCCTTCGCCTGTTAATCCCTTTTTCACAAGGGCGGCCAAAATCGCCTCGGAAGCAGCAATTCCTCCGATCAAGTCGGCAAACTGGATACCGGGTTGAATAGGATTCCCTTCCCGGTCTCTCAGTTGGGAGAGTACCCCGCTAAGCGCCATATAATTCAAATCGTGTCCGGCCTGATCGCGCATAGGTCCAGTCTGACCGTAGCCAGTCAAAGAACAGTAGATCAGATTCGGACTTACTTGTTTTAAACGCTCATACCCGATTCCCAGCGCATCGGCAACTCCCGGTCGAAATCCTTCGATCACCACATCCGCCCGACTGGCTAGTTGAAAAGAGATCTCCTGGCCTTCCTTTTCTTTCAAGTTTATCGTAACACTTTTCTTGTTACGATTGTTTGCAAGATAGAGCAAGCCCGTTCCATTGAATCGGTCACCAAAGAGACGGGCCGGTTCACCTGTCATTGGAGGTTCCACTTTGATGACTTCTGCTCCCATATCGGCTAGACGTAAAGTGGCATAAGGACCGGGAAGATAACGTGTAAAGTCAACGATACGCACTCCTTTTAGCATGAGTGAAACGCCTCCATTGATTATGCTGTTACATCCACTCAGGATCTTTCTTGTCTGAAAAGGTTCATTCTGTTAACACGATTGATCAAGTCTCAAATGTTGAATGATCCATTGCATTCGATCTTGATAAGCGGCATCGCATTTGGTAAAAAGATGATCAGTACGGTACCAAGCAATTTTCTTTGGCGAACTTGCAGCCGCATAAAATGTATCCGCTTGATTTTTTGATACAAATTCGTCATCGTCAACAAATTGAAAGAACAAGGATGCCGGAGCGGCATTCTTGATGTAATGAACGGCATCCAATGGCATGAGTGCGGAAATGAAAGGATCAAACCGCTCTCTCGGTAAATAGCGACGAACCAAAGCCGCTAACGGATGTTCACTCGTTCTATGCCACTCTGAATGAAAACGCACTTTTCCTGGCATAGTGCTTTGTGAGAGTAAGCGACTTTGAAGGTCGTCTCGCACCAACTGATCATAATCTTTGCGAGACGACCTTCACAGAGCATAAGAGCGAAGCATATTCCCGCAAGACGCTCTTCACCGAAATGATTGTAAAGCATAGGTCCGCATACCACAGGTTTTATAAATTTTTTCAAATCAATTAATCATTTCATAATTTTAACACATATTTTCTTTTCTTTGAACATCTTCGAACCTTCTGACCTGATGTGAAAGGATGCGTGCTGGTCTCTTGAACCGTTTTGTAGAACGACATCGGGCAAAGCGTCAAAAATCGGGTAGGCGGGGTCTGGCAACAGCCCCCGCCTTTCACATGCGGTCGTATTATCACACCGGAACCTCGGCTTCTTCGAGCTCAAGAGGATGTCTGATTTCCGTAATCGCGGTGTACTCCATTTCCGTTAATCCACTGGAATCGTTTTTCATCATCCACCAGTACGCGAGGATGGCGACGAACAGCCCCACCGTCCACGCGTTATCCCAGAGGAACGACAATCCCGGAACGACCAGTCCGAGCAAGGAAGCTACCATACCGATCACCAGTGCGAAAACGCCGCTTTTGTTAAAACCACTGCTATAGGAGTATCGCCCATTCGGTTTATATAATTCGACCAAATGCATCCGGCGTCTGCGTACCAACCAATAGTCTGCAATGGCGATACCGTCGATCGGACCCAGCAGCGCGCCGTATGTGCCCAGCCAGCCGAAAATATAGTTGCCGAAATTCTCCAATATATACCACGGTTGCATCGCAATCGCGATCATCCCCGTAATGATCGCTCCAATCCCGAAGGTTATGCGTCGCGGCCACAAGTTTTCAATAGCCCTTGCGGGTGCGACCAGATTGGCTCCGACATTGATTGTTACAGAAGCTAGAACGATTCCGATCGCGCCGATCAAGACCACAACGGGAGGAAATTTTGTCAAGAGCTGTACCGGATCCCAAATTGCTTTACCGAAAATCACCACGGTGGCGGAAGTAACGGCCACACCGATGAACGAAAAAAGAGCCATGGTGGTCGGCATCGACAGCAGTTGGGCCCGCGCCTGCGATTTTTGAGAAGCCGCATACCTGCAGAAGTCCGGAATATTGAGAGCCAGTGTCGCCCAGAAGGAAATCACGCCGGTTAATGAGGGCCAGAATACTTTCATGAATTCACCGGTCGTCTGGAATTTTGAAGGGGATGACAACATCGGTCCCCATCCGCCGGCCGTGGTGAATGCCCAAATCAAGAGGGCGACGGCTAGCACGGCCAGAATCGGTGCGGAGAATGCGCCGAGTTTGCGAATCGCCTGCGGTCCGCGATAAGCAATATACATATTGAGTCCCCAGAAAAGCAGGAAAACGATTCCTGTATGCATCGGCACATGATCCCATCCCCGGTAGAACGCGGTGATTAACGCATCCAATGCCCCGCCTCCAAACCATGCGTTGATGCCGAACCACCCGGCCGCGACGATCGCGCGGGCCAATGCCGGTATATGGGCGCCTTTCGAACCGAACCAAAGTCTCGCAAAAACCGGGTATGGAATGCCAAACTTCGTTCCGGCGTGGGCGTTCAACAGAATCGGAATCATGATGATCAGATTTCCGAGAAAAATCGTTCCGATCGCCTGCCACCAGTTCATACCAAGACCGATCATGCCCGATGCAAGCGTATACGTTGGTATACATATACACATCCCAATCCAAAGGGCGGAGAAATTGTAGCCTGACCAATTGTGTTCCTGTTTGGTGGTCGGGCGCAAATCATCGTTCCATAACGGCGACCCTTCGACTTCCCGGATTCCTTGATCAGTTAAAGTGACGATTTCTTGCTCCTCGATTTGGGTTTTCATCAGAATCCCCACCTTTTTTGACGAGTAAGCTTTTGGAGAGGGGAGTGGGCCTATAACCTTTCCCCTGTTCCCCGCTCTCCCACTCCCCTGCTCTTTCTTTCACGGATCGTTGACTACGGAAGAAGGCGTACCATATCTTCGTATGTTTCAGGCCGACGATCCCTATAAAATTGCCACAAATCACGCACTTCGTGGATCAGGTTTTTATCCATCACGCCGATCACGACCTCATCGCGGTCTCGGCTTCCCATCGACACGAAACGTCCGCGTGGATCTACCAGGTACGATTGGCCGTAAAATTCCCCCATATTCCAGGGTGCCTCGACTCCCACCCGATTGATCGCCGCCACATAATATCCGTTTGCCACTGCGTGTGCCGGCTGCTCCAATTTCCACAAATATTCGCTGAGTCCAGCCACTGTGGCAGACGGATTGAACACGATCTCTGCCCCGTTGAGCCCTAAAAGCCGGGCTCCTTCCGGAAAATGACGGTCATAACAGATGTACACCCCGACTTTTGCAAACGCTGTGTCAAATACCGGATACCCAAGATTTCCCGGTTTAAAGTAATATTTCTCCCAAAAACCGCGCCCTTCGTTTCCAACTCCAACATGTGGAATATGTTGTTTCCTATATTTTCCGAGATAAGAGCCGTCGGCATCAATCACCGCCGCCGTGTTGTAGTAAATGCCGATTCCCGCTTTTTCATATACCGGTACGATGATCACGGTACCCAATTGCTTCGCCGTCTCCTGAAAAAGCCGTATGGTAGGTCCATCAGGAACTTCTTCCGCCGATTCATACCATTTGGTGTTCTGCTCGGCACAGAAATAGGGACCATAGAATATTTCCTGAAGACAGATGATCTGCGCTCCCCGATCAGCCGCTTCACGAACGAGACGCAGGTGCTTTTCAATTGCTTTCTCTTTGTGTACGGAAACAGGCTCATCGCCATGCACGTCATGGGAGGCCTGGATCAGGCCGACTTTCACTTGATTCGGCATCGCAATTCCTCCTCTAGATTCATTTGTACGGCTCTTTTCCGTCAGGGCCGGGAAAATCTCATGCGCTTGATAAATTGCCCGGCTCCTGGACGTCCCACAAATTGTTTGTCGCGAATCACATACTCGCCTCGCAAGAAAACGGAAATCACCTCTCCATGCACCTTCATTCCTTCAAACGGATTGTAGTCGACGTTCATGTGATGGGAGGCAGCCGACAACATTCGCGTAGCTTCTGGATCAAAGATCACAAGATCGGCGTCCGAACCGATAGCGATCGTCCCTTTGCGCGGGAACATACCGAACAATTTGGCTGCTTTCGTGGCGATCACATCGACGAACTGGTTGAGGCTGATCCGCCCTTTGTGAACGCCCTCCGAGTAGATCACACTGAACCGGTCTTCGATTATGGGCCCACCGTTTGGAATTTTGGTGAAATCGCCTTTTCCCAATTCTTTTTGTCCCTTGAAATTAAAGGAGCACTGGTCGGAACCAACCGTTTGCAGGATACCGCTTCGCAAGGCGTTCCATAACACCTCTTGGTGCCATTTTTCGCGTAGAGGAGGTGACCATACGTATTTCGCTCCTTCAAAGTCCGGTTTATCCAGATAGCTGACGTCCAAGGTGAGATATTGCGGGCACGTCTCGCCGTACACTTGCCACCCTTTCTCTCTTGCTTCGGCAATCTGTTGTACCGCTTGCGCACAGGAGACGTGGACCACATACAGTTGTGAATCGGCAAGAGCGGTAAGGGCCGCTGCCCGGCCGGTAGCTTCTCCTTCCGCTTCCGGAGGACGGGTGAGCGCATGGTAAATCGGTTCTGTCTGGCCTTTGGCCAACGCTCTTTTTGTCAAATAATCGATCACGTCGCCGTTTTCCGCATGAACCTGCACAAGCGCCCCCAATTCTTTGGCGCGGATGAGAGTCTTAAAAAGTGTTTCGTCATCCGCTTGCAAGACGTTTTTATAAGCCATAAATACTTTGAGCGAAACGATGCCTTCTTCGGCCACCACGTATTCTAATTCTTCAAGTACCTGATCGTTCGCTTCTGCGATCATGAGATGGAACCCGTAATCGATGGCCGCCTTTCCCCTTGCCTTCTCGTGCCATATGGCGATGGCTTCGCGCAACGATTGCCCTTTATTCGAGAGACAGAAGTCAATGATCGAAGTGGTGCCGCCAAACGCAGCCGCACGCGTTCCCGTTTCAAAATCATCTGCCGTTACCGTTCCGCCAAATGGCATATCGAGGTGTGTGTGCGGATCAATCCCGCCAGGAAATACATAGCAGCCGCCGACATCGATGATTTCCGCTCCGTTGGCATCGATATCTTTGCCGATGGCAACTATTTTTTCCCCCTCTATCAATAAATCCGCTTGATACGTATCGCTTGCGGTAACTACCGTTCCCCCGCGTATCAGTTTTCGCATGTCCGATCCCCCTCGTCATCGATCGTTCTGCTGTTCTTCAGCCCTCATTGCTGCAAGATCCATTCGCCGATAACGCTGCTTGCCGCTGATTCCAAGTCAGCGGAGGTTTGCCTATCGGGACTTCCACCATCTGGATCGTTCCATCCACAGGGCAAACGATTTGGCATAGATTGCAACCAACACAGTCTTCTTCCCGCACCACGACACGCAACTTGTCGGTCTGAGCGTCACGTATGATATCGATACATTGATGGGAAGCGTCCTCGCAGGCGATGTGGCATTTGTTGCAGTTGATACACTTTTCCTCGTTGATGCGTGCGACGATCTTGTAGTTGAGGTTGAGATTTCCCCAATCAGAATATGTGTTCACGGATTTACCGACGATGTCCATGACGGAAGTGATTCCTTTTTGGTCGAGGTAGTTATTCAATCCGTCGATCATGTCCTCGACGATGCGGAATCCGTGGTGCATCGCGGCCGTGCACACCTGCACACCCGATGCACCCATCAGTAAGAATTCAACCGCATCGCGCCATGTGGATATGCCGCCGATTCCGGAGATGGGGATTCCGACCAAAGGATCCCGGGCGCATTCGGCCACCATGTTGAGCGCGATCGGTTTTACGGCCGGACCGCAATATCCTCCGTGCGCTCCTCTCCCGTCCACATGCGGAATCGGCAACCATGTATCCAGATCGACGCCCATCAAACTATTGATCGTATTGATCAGGCTGATCGCATCCGCACCGCCTTCTCTTGCCGCTCTTGCCGTGAAACGGATGTCGGTAATGTTGGGGGTTAGCTTCACGATCACTGGGGTCTCGGCGACCTCTTTCACCCACTCTGTTTGTTGCCGCACGAGGTCGGGATGTTGGCCGACCGCCGACCCCATTCCTCGTTCCGCCATTCCATGCGGGCAGCCGAAGTTGAGTTCCAGTCCGTCGACACCAACCGATTCCACCGCTTTCACGATTTCATGCCACTTCTCCCGTTTTGGCTCTACCATCAGTGAGGCGATCAACGCGTGCCTGGGAAATCGTTTTTTCACCTCCGCCATTTCTTTCAAATTCACGTCTAATGGCCGATCGGTGATCAGTTCAATATTGTTGAATCCCACGACTCGCTGGCTTCCATAATGCAGAGCCGCAAAGCGGGATGTGACATTAATGATCGGTTCGTCGGTCAATGTCTTCCAAACCGCTCCTCCCCAACCGGCTTCAAACGCGCGCATCACCTGGTACCCCGAATTGGTCGGGGGAGCTGATGCTAACCAAAACGGATTCGGTGACTTGATACCTGCCAGTTCTATCCGGAGATCCGCCACCTGTTTTGCCCTCCTTTCATCACTCGATCGCATGGGTGAACCGTGCTCGTGTCTTCAGTTAATGGCTACGATGTTTCTCTTCCAATGCGTTATGGATGGCATAGGCCGCTCTTTTGCCTTGTTCCGCCGCCTCTACGACCATCGCATCGGTTTTTCCGACTTCAAAAATACAATCGCCCGCAGCAAATACATTCGCGCGCGATGTTCGGTAGGTTCCTTCTTCTACAACGGGAACTCCGTTTCGATGAACCAGACCAAACGCATCGATTAGCGACAACTGACGTTCTTGCCCGATCGCTTTAATGACATAATCCACTTCAACGATAAACTCGCTGTCCGGTATCGGAATCGGGCGTCTCCGTCCTTTCTCATCCGGTTCCCCAAGTTCCATCCGGATCAACTCAAGCCCGGTCACCTTGCCACCCGTGCCTAGAATCCGCTTCGGCGCAACCTTCCAACGGAATTCTACGCCGTCTTGTTTGGCAAATTCGTACTCGAAATCATAAGCAGTCATCTCTTTTTGCGTACGGCGATAGAAAATTTGAACCTTCTCCGCCCCCAGCCGCACAGAGCAGGTCGCCGCGTCGATCGCTGTATTGCCGGCTCCGATCACAGCCACTTTTTTTCCGGTTAGGTCGGTGGTCAGAGTTTTCGTTTTGGTATCCTCAATGAATGAAATCGCTTCCCATACGCCTTCCAAATCTTCCCCTTCGATCCCCAGGCGGGGAACAGGACCCATACCGACGGCAAGCAAAACGGAGTCATATCGATCGACCAACTCTTGTGCAGGAATATCGACTCCCACCTTCACGCCATAGCGGAAACAAACGCCAAGCGATTCGACCTGCTCGGCTTCCCACAGCGGGATCTCTTGCGGAAGCCGGAATGAAACGATGCCATACGTATTGAGACCGCCCGCTTTTTCTTTGGCTTCATATACAGTGACCTCATAACCGAGCCGCGCCAATTCGCGCGCAGCAGACAAACCGGCGGGTCCGGCTCCGACAATCGCCACCTTGCGTCCGTTTGGTTCACCCGACTGAAAAAGAACCGCTTGGTTCCGGATCGCCCAATCTGTGGCATGTCGTTGCAGCTGACCGATTCGGATCGGTCTTGATGCATCGTTGAGCACACAGGCCCCTTCACATAGTTCGGAAGTCGGACACACCCGCGCACAACTGGCGCCTACAGGATTTGACTCCATGATCGTCTTTGCGGAACCATACAGATTGCCAGTGGCGATTTTTTTGATAAAGGATGGAATGTCTATCCCCGTTGGACAAGCCTTGATACAGGGAGCATCATAACAAAACAAGCAGCGGTTCGCCTCGTCGATCGCTTCTTTCGGTTTCAACGGTGGAACTACTTCTTGAAAATTGGCGTAGAGATCCTTCTCGGGGATGAACGCTTGTTCCCTTGCCATTTCGGTACCCCCTTATGAAAAAGTGACAGGATCCAAATTTGAAAAAGTTGTGGTCTTGAAGTGATTAAGTGATGTCTATCGATGTGAGGAATTCGTGCAAGTTGGGGAAATATAATTTGTAACCTTCTGAAAAATGAAAGTAAAACAGGTAGTCTTTGAATCCCACGACCTCCTTTGTCCTCAATCTTCGTTCGGTTTATTTTATCTATGCAATTTTAAAAAGATTCTTAGACTTATTGTCATTTTTTTTGGAGCAATCTTCTTACATTTTGTCAAAAGAATGCATGGATCAGGTGAGAGAAGATGGTCGATAGACTTCGTTTTCTGCTATTGGTTATAGCAAGAAAAAAATCGGGAACTTACGAACGGTGTCGGTAAGTTCCCGATTTTCACGTTTTTATACTGCTTCGAGGATCATAGAAATACCTTGACCTCCGCCGATGCATAAGGCTGCCAGTCCATACTTCTTGCCTCGATTTTTCAACTCCAATGCCAAAGAATAAGCGATTCTTGCACCGCTGGCCCCGACCGGGTGCCCCAAAGCGATGGCGCCTCCATTGACATTCACTTTCTCCCGGTTTAAGCCGAGGATTTTTTCGACCGCAAGGTATTGGGCTGCAAACGCTTCATTGATTTCAAACAAGTCGATATCCTCCAGGTTGAGGTTCGCTCTTTTTAGGGCCAATTGGCTTGCGGGTACAGGACCGATTCCCATCAAACTGGGTTCCACTCCTGCTATTCCCCATGAGACGATGCGTGCCAAAGGAGTCACTTGGGGATTTCGCTTGACATAGGATTCATCAGCGAGTACGACAGCGGCGGCGCCATCATTAATTCCGCTGGCATTCCCCGCTGTAACCGTCCCATTCGGTTTGAAGGCGGGTTTTAGCCGGCTTAAACTTTCGAGTGTTGTATCCCCTTTTATAAATTCATCTTCGGAAATCACTTGTGGGTTTCCTTTTTTATCAGTGATGGTGACGGGGTGTATCTCCTGTTCAAATCTTCTTTCACGTTGTGCTTTCGCTGCTTTTTTTTGCGATTGAAGAGCGAATTCATCTTGGGCTTGACGGGTAATTTCATACTTTTCGGAAAGATTTTCGGCTGTGATTCCCATTCCGCACCCCGCATACTCATCGGTTAGCGTACACCAAAGCATATCATCGATTTCGGGTGCCCGAAGCCCTGTTCCGAAACGGGTATTTCTGAGTACATGAGGCGATTGGCTCATATTCTCCGCTCCAACAGCCAATGCGACTTGCGCCTCCCCCAAGATTATCGATTGGGCGGCGGAAACGATGGCTTGCAAACCCGAACCGCATAGACGATTGACAGATAACGCAGGACTTTGAACAGGTACGTTCGCATGTAAAGCGATATGTCTGGCAAGATACGAAGCGTTTTTGGATGTATGGATCACATTACCTACAAAAACCGCGTCGATATCTTGCGGGAGGATGTTGCTTCTTTCCATTGCGCCCTTACTTGCAATGACCCCCAATTCCATCGCTGAAACATCTTTTAAAGCCCCTCCGAAGTTGCCAAATGGCGTTCTTGATCCACCGAAAAGATACACGGAAGTCATATTTCTCACTCCTTCTGAGTGGTTTTTCTTTTCGCCCCATTTCAACCGACCGATTGGTTTTCTGACTATTATGATAATACTTCTCCTGTGTTCTTTCAACCAATCCTTTTAAAAAAATTCCACACGAATCCCTCCTGGTTCGTGATGGTTTCGTGTCTCATCTACCGTCAATGAAAGTTTGCACAGGAAAGAGTGTCCTGAATTTCGGACACTCTTTCATCAATAATTTCAAGATCTTAGGTTCCCGTTTGTTCCCGCAGCGAAGCCACTTCTTCATCCGTCAACTCGCGATATTCTCCGGGTTCCAACGTTTCGTCCAATGTCAAGGGGCCCATGGACAGCCGTTTTAAGTAGATCACTTTTTTCCCTACTGCTTCAAACATACGCTTCACCTGATGAAATTTACCTTCATAGATGGTTAATTCAATCTCAGATTCCGGGCCGGAACGAAGAATCTTTAATTCGCCAGGCATCGTCCGGTATCCGTCATCAAGCACAACCCCTTCTCGAAACGCTGCAGTGTCCGCTTCAGTCACCGTCCCTCGGATCACAGCGTAGTAGGTCTTGGGGACATGTTTCCTGGGGGACAACAGTTGATGAGCCAATTTCCCGTCATTGGTGAGCAAAAGCAGTCCTTCCGTATCTTTGTCGAGGCGTCCGACGGGAAACGGTTGAAATGCGGTATACGCCGGATCGAGAAGTTCCACGACCGTTTTCGCATGAAAATCTTCGGTGGCGGACAGTACGCCTTGCGGTTTATTCAACATCAGATAGATATATTCGCGGTATGTGACGATTTCTTCATCCACTTCGATTCGGTCATGACTGGGCCATACATGCAATCCGGGGTCTTTCGCTATTTGCCCGTTCACTTTTATCCGTCGTTCTTTGACGAGTTTTTTGATTTCTTTCCTCGTGCCGTAACCCATATGCGCTAATACTTTGTCCAAACGTTGCCGTTCTTTTTCAGCCACGTGCTCACCTCATCTCTCATCCCGATCTTCCCAACGCCAACCGGGGGGAAACTCATTTTTTAACCAATGGCCCGCCCCTTTGGCCCACCCAAGCGGGTAGCCTTCCAATGAAACCAGATGCCAGCCTTTGGGCCACACTTTCCCTTCCTGCTGGATGGTTTCCCCGCGAAGGTAACGAATCGCCAGATACCTTTCTTCCTCAGTTTTTGTGGAGAGTTCAAATCGCTGCTTGGCTGCTTGAACCGCTTCCAAAGGAAGACCCAGCGCAAAAGCGGGACTGGGACGAAACCGCCCCTTTTCCACCATCCCGAGCAACCAGCCGGATCGCAAGACTTTCAATCCTCGCAAAACGGGCAGATCTTCCCATTCCCAGAGGATATGCCCTGCACGTTCCACGATGTAACCGCCAGAGGGTAGCCATTCCTGCCACCGTTTTGCATCCTGCCAAACCTGCTCCGAAAATTGGGCGATCGCTTCATGGGCCGAATTCGAAAGCGACAATGAATGTCTCGCGGGTTGTCTTCGACGTTTCTCGCTTGCAAATGAATGAGTCCCGGAGATACGTTTCATTTTGGCCGCGAAGTGTCCCTCACCCCGTACCTCATGAGGCCACAACCGCCGCATGTCTAGCAATTCGAAATCGGGATTCGCCGACAAGAACCCCTCCACTTGCCGTTCATTCTCTTCTTCGGAGAAGGTGCAAGTCGAGTATACGACTTCTCCGTCTGCACGCAAAAGTTTCGGAACGGTCGATAAAATCTCTGCCTGCCAAGAGGCATATTTTGCGACGGATTCTTCACTCCACTCTTTAGCCATTTCTGGCTCTTTGCGAAACATCCCTTCCCCCGAGCAGGGAGCATCGACTAAAATTTTATCAAAATAACCCGAAAAAGCCTGAAGCAAGCGTTCAGGTGTTTCATTCAACACAACTGCGTTGACGACACCGTAGCGCTCCATGTTTTTCAATAATACTTTGGCCCGTTGCGGGTGCGGGTCATTCACCACTAACAGTCCTTCCCTCCCCAGTTGGGCGGCCAACTGAACCGATTTTCCACCGGGCGCCGCACATAAATCCAAGACATGTTGTCTTCGCTCTGCTTGCAACAAATCTGCGGGCAGCATGGCGCTCGGCTCCTGTATGTAATACAGCCCGGCGTAATAATATGGATGTTTAGCCGGTCTCGTATCTCCTTCGTTGAAATAAAAACCATCCTTGCACCATGGAACCGGTTCACGTAAGAATGGTACAAGTGTATGTAAGGCTTCAGGAGTAATTTTTAATCGATTGGCGCGAAGCCCTGACGCCCGGGGTTGTTCGTAGCTTTGTAAAAAAAGCGGAAAATCCTCGCCCAATTGCTGTTCCCTTTTTGTCAGAAAAGCTGAAGGTAATCGCATTCTTTCACTTCCTTTTCCCTTGAGCAACCTCTACTTAATTTACACAACGAAGTTCTTCTTCATCAATCCCGAAAATCATATTGTTTCGCTTGAAAGATTAGTTGTAGAATTAAATGGAAATCTATCGTGTGAGGAGGCTTTCACATGTCATTACGTGCTGAATGGGTGCAATTTAGGGACGGAGACAAAAAGTATCAGTTATACACCTCCCGTTTGGAGAACGCCAAAACGCCTCTACCGGTTGTGATTGTGATCCAGGAAATCTGGGGAACAGATGCGCACATTCTCGAATTAACGGATCGTTTCGCCAAGGCAGGTTATTTGGCGGTGGCTCCCGACCTCTACGCCGAGGATGGTCAGCGTCCTGCGGAGTTAAAAGAAGATCGCATTGAGCAGGTGAAGGATTTTCTTAACACCTTACCTCCAACCGTATGGCACGATCCGAATGCACGTTACGCAGAGTTAAAGAAACTGCCAGAAAGGAAGCGTGAAGACATTCAATCCACGTTTGAAACACTCTTCGGCGGATTGGCGCGCATGGATCAATATCTGGAAATCTTGAAAGCGACGTTTCAGTTTTTACAGAATTATGAGTACAGTCGGGGGCAGAAAGTGGCTTCGACCGGTTATTGTATGGGCGGTGCTTTATCTGCGATGCTGGCAGGTGTGGAACCGCGCCTTGCTGGAGCTGTCGTTTATTATGGAAATCTGCCACAGAAGGAACAACTTCAGGGGATTCAATGTCCGGTACTTGGATTTTTTGGCGGGTTGGACGAACGTATCACTTCTCAAGTACCCGGGTTTGCTGAAGCGATGAAGGAAGCGGGTAAATCTTTCACATATGAAATCTATGAAGGTGCACATCATGCGTTCTTTAATGATACCCGAACTTCTTACCATGTCGACGCTGCACGTGATGCATGGGCGAAAACCTTGCGATTTTTTAAAGAGGTTTTAGCTTAAAGGGTGCCTAAAACAAATCGGGCGGAGGTCTCCCTCCGCCGTAAAAAATCCGACCGATTTTTTCTAGTGAGAGGACGGCGTAATGACCCTCTCTCCATGCGATTCTCTATATGAAAGAACCCCATACCCCTCATTGAAACGATAAAGCTTCTCCCTTTCATTGATTCTCAAATCACAGGAGTGTTCCTTTTGACCCCATCATATAACAAATCGAATTAACATTCAATATCGAAAAAATATATTAAAAGAAAAATTTTTAAATTTAATTAATTGTTTACGAGAATCTATCACAACCGCGTGACTGTGTCGTGTTATAATTTGTTGCAATAATAAAAATATTATTATAATAAATAATAAAAATTCAGAACGAGTTCAATTGATCTTCCTTCTACTCTTCATGCGAGTTCATACACCGTTCACATTCATAGATGACAGCACCGCGATGATCATTAATTTCCGCCCCGCATTCTACACATTCAGATACGATAAACGTTCCGCACGGTTCACTTACCCATCCGTAGTACTCAGCGATCGATTTCATCATTCATTCCTCCTCGAATGATCTTGTTGAAATCATTGTATTATAACAGATACAAAAAGTAAACATCTGTTTCAAACATTTTTTAAAATGGGCTTCTCCAAACAATTGCGAATCGAAAAGATCCTCTATAGGTAGACTATAGTTTGGAGGGAGGTGGTTTCATTGGCTATCACGAAGCGAATCATTGTACTTTTTCTCGTCCTCTTTGTGCTCATACAGTTTTCGGACATTTGGGTTGACGCATCTTCTTCTGTTCCAATAGAGAAAAAGACGCCTGTTATCACGGCAAAATCGGCGATCGTGATGGAAATGGAAAGCGGTAAGATCCTCTACGCAAAAGAAGCGTTCGATCCCCTTTATCCCGCAAGTATGACCAAGCTATTGACAGCTATTTTACTGATTGAACATACGCGTCCTGATGATTTAATAACGGTCAGTCAGAACGCTGCTCGACAACCGAAATCAAAATTGGGGCTGCGCAAAGGGGAAACAATCACGGCCAAGCAAGCATTACAAGCATTGTTGATCCGCAGTTCAAACGATGTTGCAACCGCGATCGCCGAACATATCGCCGGTTCTGAAGCCGCTTTTTCAGCACTTATGAATAAACGTTGTATGGAACTTGGGTTACGTCAGGTATATTTTGTAACCCCGAACGGATTGCATGATATCGATCATAAAATATCCGCTCATAATATGGCGTGTATCATGCGCTATGCATTTCACTATCCCGAGATTCGGGAAGCGATTGCGACAAAAAGTTTCCTTTATAAGAATCGGACTTTATATAACACCAATCGGCTTTTAGGTTATAAGACACCCGAAGGAGTGATCTTAGGAGGGAAAACAGGTTTTACGTTCTCTGCCGGATACTGTTTGGTGGAAGTGATGGAAACCCCCGATCATACCCACCGAATCTCGGTTGTGATGGGGACTCCGAACAAGATGCGGATGTACCGGGATACTTTGACACTTCTCTCCTACCCTTTTAAAGAAACTCATTCTTAAGGGAGTGGATGAGTGGTTTGAAGCGTTTAATTCTTACAGTAAGTTGTTTCATTCTGTTTCAGTTTTTGATAGCCATACCCGATTCCGTACAGGCAAGCGAACCAAAGAGAGAAATTTTTGTAAATGTATACACACGAAAATTATCACTGATCGAGGAAGGACGTGTGATCAAGACGTATCCCATCGCTCCGGGAACACCAGAGACACCGACACCTGTCGGCGATTGGGAAGTAGTAGAAAAATCAAGAAATTGGGGCGGCGGGTTCGGAACGCGCTGGATAGGTTTGAACGTCCCATGGGGAACCTATGGTATTCATGGGACCAATCGCCCTCATCTGATCGGCCAACGAGTGAGTCATGGATGTATTCGGATGCGAAACCGAGATGTGGAAGAGTTCTATCCATTTGTACAACTCGGAATGCAAGTACATATTCTTGGACATCCTTTAGTGAGTTCTCCTTATGAGTTACCTAACCGTCTCGTGAGAGGTCATCGTGGCAGTGATGTGTATATCATTCAGAATCGTTTGCGGGCCGCCGGGTTTTACCACGGTCCGGTGAACGGTCTATTCGGCTCGGCCACCGAAGAAGCAATCATCCAATTTCAAAAGGCGAATCGCTTGCCTGTGAGCAAACAAATCGGAATGGAAGAATATCGCCTACTCGGACTTGAAGAATAATCCATTCGTCTTATGTAAAATGGGTACATATTTCAAATGAAAGTCGCATGAAAGGGTTATCTGCTCTTTTTTCTCTTTGATTAGACTTTCTATGTATACGATTCCATCCGAAAAGGATACGCAAAAGTTCTGTACCGAATGATCCGGATAAAACAGTTGGAACAGTCCATCTTCATCACAGAGGGACAATCCTTTGTTCCATTGAAGAGTCATTCCCGCATTTCTTTTAAGAATGCGCGGGTTTCGCTCGGAATACCAACAGATCGTGAGGTTGTTTACGGGTACAGATCGATCCAAAGCGGAATAGACGTAGGCTTGTAGCATCTGATACTCTTGTTGCACGAATGTCTGGGAGAGATTCATGTCACGGGCGATGTGCGCTGGTGCCCTTCCTTTCAACAGTTCTTCTCGTACGGACTCACGCGCTTTTTCCTTATGGTTGATTTTCATATTCTCCCATTTCATCAGCGTCTTCTCCAGGATAGATTGCTGTCTGGGTGAAGCGGACTTGATCGTATGGCGAACGATGCGTCGCACACTGGCTTCATCCATCGTCATCATCAAAGCCAACAATCGTTCTTCCCTGTCTTTGTCCACAGAAAACTCGCTCCTTCCCCTTTGAGAAGTCGTTCCAATCGTTCCTGGTCTATTATAGCGCAAAACTACGAATCGTCTTCACCATTCGACAAGTCCATCAACCCCTGGTAAAATAAAGCCAGTTTGTTAAAGGGGGGAATCTTATGGTTTGGTTTGCGCTTGCGATCGCTGTTGTTCTATTCCTATTGGGAATCGTTTTTACGATCTATCCAATTCTTCCAGGTGCGGTGTTCGCATTTGCTGGTGTCATCGTATACGCATGGATCACGGGATTTCATACCCTTCCCAAGTGGGTGTATATCTTATCGGCACTCATGGTTCTGGCCAACTTCGCGATCGATTCCCTCGCTTCGACTTTAGGGGTAAAAAAAGCGGGAGGTTCGAAACAGGCGATGATCGGGGCGGCGGTCGGGACGATGGTTCTCCCCTTCCTTGTCGGGCCGATTCTCGGTGTCATTTTAGGGCCGGTCATAGGTGCCATCATTGGAGAACTCTTGCATGTGCGGAACGCTGGACATCTTGCAAAGGTTGGTTTCGCTTCTTTGCTCGGTTTTCTTACCGGAACCGTTCTTAAGCTGATCACCGTTTTTGTGATGATTGGCGGATTTTTCATTGGCAGGCATTAGACATTCTTGACGAAGTTCCGTACCCTTTTTCCCATGCGATGAAAAGGGGTTTTCATTTTGAGAAGACAAGCAGCTGATGATGCCACTTAAGAGGGATGGGTGTCTACGTGGTTTTCTTGGTTATATTTGTTCTTGTAATGGCTGAGAGCGAGTAACGGCCAAATATAACGGTAACTGTGATAATGGATATAAAACCCGCCTGGCATCCCGGCTCCCGTTGGATAGATCGTTGTCCAATCGTTTTTGCTTCCGGAATCGATCAAAAAACGGATTCCTCGTTCGATGGCTTGAATGGATTCGTTTGAAACGGCAAGCAAGGCATCGACACCCCAGGCGGTTTGGGAAAGCGTGCTTGCTCCCAAAGGAACGTACTTTTTTTCCGTATCGCTGTAACAGGATTCACCCCATCCTCCATCAGAATTCTGAATCGAAAGTAACCACCGGACTGCTTTTTGAATGACAGGATGATGGGGAGAAACACCGACGGCAATCATGCCTGTAATAGCTGCCCATGTACCGTAAATGTAACAGATTCCCCAACGGCCATACCATGATCCATCTTCTTCCTGGTGTTGAATCAGCCACCGAACGGCTCGATTGATATTCGAATCGTGGATGGTTAACCCCACATGTTTTCCAAGAAAATGCAAGGTCCGCCCTGTTAAATCGGCACTGGAAGGATCGGTGCTGGTTGAATCTGATCCATCGATCGGCAGCCACCTGAGGATTTTCTTGTCTGTATTTTTCTCGAATGCTGGCCAACCCCCATCATCATTTTGCATGGAAAGAATCCACTTGACGCCGCGATTCCAAGCATTCCGATACAACGGATCGTTTTTTGCCAGCGAGCTGATTGCTCGTAAAGCGGCACACGTATCGTCGACATCCGGATTGATCGTATTCACATCAGAGAATCCCCATCCTCCGGGTTCGATATTGGGATTGTGGATTCTCCAGTCCCCGTATTTGGTGTGTTGCCTGGAAAGCAAATATCGGCCTGTTTTTTGAAGCATTAGATTTGCGTGCGGAATACCGGCTTCTTGTAGGGCATAACTCAACAGTGCGGTGTCCCAAACGGTGGACGTTGAATTTTGCATAAGGGTCTGTCCGTTTGTTTCAAACGCTAATGTTTTCAATCCTTCAATTGCGCGAATAATCACCGGATGTCGATGGGAATACCCGAGGGCAAGTAGAGCGAAGATCATAAGAAAGGTCGCGCTAAAATAACTGTATAAAGTCCCATCAACTTCCAATCGGTTCAGCATAAAGCGTTCAGCCGCACGTAGAGCCAACGTGTGCATATGCTGAGGCAGATAAGGAAGCTTTCGAAGCCAATCTTTGATGATTGTATAAATCGACTGGCTTCTGGTCTGTTGTTGATTTGTAAAGAATGGCTCGTTGCCGAATCTAAACGGTTTGCTGTACAAATCGGACAGATCGGGCGTTTTCTTTGTTTTTATGGAAAATTTTCGATCCATGACGATCAAGATGGGAGCGACATGTACCCGGGCATATCCGACGAAATCAAAGAAATGAAGCGGAAAATGATGAGGAAGCAGCATGATTTCAACAGGAACCAGAAAACGATGAGGCCACGGAAACTGGCCGGTTAAGGCCAACATCACCTTTGTCAATAATTTCGCTTCCGTGATCCCCCCTTTCGACAAAATAAACTCGCGTGCCGCCCTCATGTTCTCGTCAGATTTTTCACGGTAGCCGGAAAATAATAGAGCATAGGACGCTTCTATGGTGGCAGACAGATTCCCCTCCTTCTCGTCATAAAACAACTTCCAAGCACCATTTTTCTCCTGCTTTTGGATGATTCGTTCGGCAAATTTCCTGATCAGGTCTTCATCATGAATCATGAGTGTCCGTAATAGGATGATCATATACGCTTCCGTCATCGAGCCGAGTTCAAAGCAATAGCGCCAAGATCCGTCTTGAGACTGGCTCTTTTTTAATAATGAAACCAGACGATCGATCTCTGTCTCCACTGGCTTCACCTAACCACTCCTTCTCCTAAATTGTTGTTGATCCATTATACGGAGGAAAGGATCATGGGCCTCGAAATTTTCAAAAAGAAATGGGAGAATTTCAAACAAAGCAAGATTCAGCCTCTTTATTCCATAAAGAAAGAATTGATAAAGAGAAGCAAAGATAGAGCGAAACGCCGCCTTGATATCACGGATTTGTCTCCGAAAGATCGAACGTTGATTCATCACATTCAAGAACAGACCCGAGAAAAAAACAGGAACAATATTACACGTACGATGGCCTATTATCATTATTACTGTCGACATCCCGAAGTTCACTGGGCTTTTCTCGGACATATGGTATCGAGGAACGGTGGCTGGAACATGACCGATTTAAAGGGAGATTTGCTTTCCAGGCTCTTAACAGAGAAGGAACAACAAAACTATTTCAATTTCTTGGAGCGAGGAAACTGGCTGATTTTCCAGGATGTATTTCCGCAATTTTTGCTGTATGAAGAAAGTGTAAAAAGACAAACCAAGTTGTTTTATCTCTTGCCATTTTTTCATGTATCAGTTTTCATGGAAACGATCTGGAATCATTTTTGGGATTCTCGTGACTGCTATCTATTAGCCATCGCTCTAGTTATCAATGAGCAAAGTTATTTGGAACAGAGAGTGATTCAGAATCCCTTCTACCAAGAAACCGTGCTACAAACGATTGAATTTAAGTTACAGGATTTGCTGAGCCTGAATCAAATTATATTCCCTTGTGAGCAGAAAGATGAAAAGAGCTTTGAAAAGGCGCCGCTTCTTATCGGTCAAACCCTTCATCACTTCGCTTCCCTGCACGAACGAATCTTATTGGGAAAACGATTGTATGCATTGTTGTTTCATCGTTCCGAGGTTTTACAAAGTGTTTCGCAGTGGGCGGCCAAACATGTACATACCGGATCCCGAAAAGATTACTGGCCGCATCTTTTTAATAACGTAAACGAATCCGTACCCGGATCCGCCTATCAGCAAAGGATCGAACATTGCAAGTTGAGGCCGGGCGCAAGACGATTGTACAGTCCCGCTTTGGTTCATGTCTGGAACGATATGGAGCATGAGGAAGCGGAGAAAGGCGACTGGTTTAAGGATTGGAGAGTCCTCTATTACTTAGTCAATCAAAATGAAAACGTGGATGGAGAGATTACTCATGCCTATTGCAAAACATTGGAGAAAATCGAACGGGCCATCATGGCACAGGAAAAAATATTTCCTCTCAAATCGTAATGGGCAACATTCGTTTTGGTCATACGTGCCTGCGATGATCTTTTCCTCTTGGCTGGGTACGTATGCGGATCTCGTCTTTGTAGAGAACAAGATGTATTCCTTCCCTCATCGTCCGTTTCCAAACCTCTTTTCATTCAATATAGCCTTTACATTGTTTGTATTACCCCTCGCAACCGCTTTTTTTCTTTATGTCGCAGAGCAGTTAAAAAGATCATTTCGCGCCTTGCTCGCGCTTTTGATCGCCTTTCTGGCGCCTCTTGTAGAACTGATGTCGGAAAGGGTGGGATGGTTTGTTCACAATAGCGGATGGAGACATGAATATTCATTTTTTGGTTACTGGCTGTTCATGTGGCTTGTGTGGAATTTTCATATAAAATGTAAAAAAATTCATGTATAACCCCCCTTCTATTTTGGCTTCTAAAGGCTTTTTCTTGAGCGTCGAATGGTTATTATACCTAACTGACGCGTAAAACGTTCCTAGACGTCATTTCTTTTGCGTAAGAGAACTGGATGAAAATGGTCATCTCGATAGAGAAACTTTCACAAAAGAATTGCCAGGACACACCTAGTCAGGTAAAATTTTATTTTCTAACGTCCTCTAGATATATTTTAGTTTTATTTTTGCTTTATAAAAATAAGTATGGCGATAATAACCACTTATCGCTATGTATGTTATACTAAAAATAATAAGATAGAGAGAGGGTTTTTAGGATGAATGAGCTTGTTTCCGGAAACCATTCGATCATCCCTTCAACGGCGCAAGAGCTGGGTATTTTCTCGGACGAACACTTGATCACATTGTTTTTGCAACGTCCGCGACCGAAGCCCTGGTCGGAAAAGACGAAACGTGCGTATACACGCGATCTGCAAGCGTTTCTTAAATTTATTGAAGGAACTCCGCTGCGTGAAGTCACCTATGTTCAGTTAGTCGCCTATTGCCAGTCATTGTCCCATTATTCGGCGGCGACCCAACAGCGCATGATCAATGTGATGCGTTCCCTCTTCCTGTTTGCCCATAGATTAGGTTACATACAGAGAAATCCAGCGATTTTGATAGCCGCTCCCAGAACACCGAACCGTGCGACCCACCGCCGCTCGTTGCAACCAGAAGAAGCGCAACGCTTATTGGATCAGGCGGCGAAAGAGGAAAATTCACGAGTCTATTTGCTCGTGGCTGTCCTGCTCACGACTGGCGCACGGGTAGAAGAACTCTGCCAGGCCAAATGGTGTGATCTCTATCAAGATATGCATGGGAACATCGGTTGGATGATCAAAGGAAAAGGGGCGAAAGAACGGAGTGTCGTCATTCGCGAGGATGTATTTGAATTGCTATGCCGCAACCGGGCGGAAGCAGGCCTTTCGACAAAGCTCAACCCGCGTGACACGTCCCCGCTCGTTTTCACAAGCAAAGGAACCCACTACCGACAAAATGGCGTACGCGACATTCTTTATCGACTGAGTATGCGGGCAGGGCTTCATCGCAAGATCTCGCCGCACATTTTGCGGCATACATGCGCAACATTCGCTTTGGATGCGAACGCACCGCTTTTACAAGTACAAAAACAACTGGGGCATGAGAGTTTGCGGACAACAGAACGATACTTGCATGACCTGCACGCTTTGGATGACGGGGCAGGAAAATATATCAATCAAGTGAAGATATAAGTTAACGTAAAATATGTTATGTAAATTTACATCCTTAAAATAGAAGAGACCAACAGATGCCATTCTAATGGCTCGTTAGTCTTATTTTAATCAGTCCCCTTAGGGAGTTCCGCTACCAAGTTTTACTACGGTCACCTTTAAATACTGGACCCCAAACTTAATCGCGGAACTCTCTGAGTCGACATACAGGTCTAAATGACCTGGACCTATCGCTCCTCCTCGATCTTGAACGGTTCGATAACCGATCCCATCTATATACAGAACCGTTCCAAATGGTAGATCCTTACTCGCCGCGACGGTAATACCAGCCTTAGCCTTCACCCCTGAAGCTGTGATTCCATCCGTTTTTCCACAATCGGGAGAACTAGCGGTATAAGCCGTTATCTTATAAGTCACAGCAGGATTCGTCTTAGGTTCCTCTGGTTTTCGTCGAGATGTATTCACTTCAGTCTTAGGCATGGGCTGGGATTCTTTTTTATTCTGGCGAATGTTCCTTGAGTATGTTGCTTTCTTCGGCCCCGCCACCATTTTCGCATCATCAGCTAACGTTGTTGTCGGTACTGTTAACAATCCTAATGCCATGAGAGATACTATCCTTATTACCTTTCTCTTCATTCTAACCTCCTAAGATTTGATTTTTCTTACACGAAGTTGAAGTCCGCCAATTTTCTCTAAGCATTTTCGTCATTTGAAATATCGATATTATTTTGCACAATATCTGCTTGATGTTTCTATTACACCCCGAGTAGGTTTTACCTCATTCAAGGGGGCCACAGCAAAACACAGATCAACAACGTTAAGGTTTGGGGTCTTAGTATTCTGCGTCCGCGTTTCACTGCAGACACCCCTAAACGAAGAGAAAAAACTTAACATAAGTATAGCAAAATTACAATTAACTATTGACAGGTAATTTTACCCATACGATAAATCAAAAGAATCAAGGTCGTATGGGTTCCCTTCCCCATCTCCACCTTGATTCTTTTGATTCGGATCCAGTTTTTCTCGACGTAAAATGTCATCCGCGCCCTAACAACCCTTGATCTGAGTCTGCTGGTAAAAAGAACGTCATGGTCATTTTCGACATTTACGGGTAGATCCCTAAGAAACTATGGAAATGTTCAAGATAATACGCAAAGGCTACAATAACAACCGATACGTAAAATAACATGTCGAGGATCGAATGTTTACATTTGAACGCGACATAGATGCATCTCACCATGATGATAATCAGGGCAATCTTTATTAACAACGCAGGAAGCATCGCTTCTCCTCCTCGGAAATGGGATAGCCTTTGTCTTCACACTTCTCGCAAACGTTTTTTAAAATCCGGTCATCGCCGCCTTCCCGAAACTTTCCGCAAATAAGACAAATGTAATACATCTTGGAGATCCCCTTTCTAAAAGAATCCGATGTTGCCTTCGATCCCCAAGCCTGTCTCATTTGCATTCTATTCGACGGGTGCGATGAATGCTCTCGGTCATTCCCACCAATTCGCAAAGTCTCCGTTCGTATCCCGAACTCTTCCTCTGGCATTGAAAGAAAGAATAAAAGTATGAGGGGATCGAAACGGACAAATATTCGAGGGTAGTGACCACAAATTGCGGAAAACGCTAGAAATCCAAATAAAAAACCGGTTCTTATATAAGACCGGTTTCTCCCATAGGTGTACGATATGCGATTTAAAGTGTTCATGAAGATCTTAGTGTTTTCCGGCTGAGGAATTGCATTCACTTACATATTTAATAACTTTTTTAATTGCTTAACTGCCGGGGTGACAATATTTAAAAAATAAGCTTCTCGAAGTCGGCGAGAGGTGGGACTATGCCTAACATAGCCTGCGCCCCCACTGTGCAGCATCTCCGCGTGTGCAGCTTTAATCGCTAAATTTGCTCCATCTAACCTGGATTGTAGAATTTCCTTAAAGTTTTTTGGATGTCTAACTAACTTATAAACATTGTCACGGAGGGTTTTCAATTCTTCGTTCAGCTCGTTTGGTTGCAAGTCTAAATATGAGTTGGCATTATTTTGCTTTTTCTGTAAGCGTTCTATGTTCTTGACTGATGCTTTTACCAGTCCCAGTGCCATACCCGTTTGATTCAAAACAAATTCTGGCCTGATTCTTTTGACATAACTATCAGCGTCGTGCGCTAAGACCCAATCATAGGGAACCAGCACATGTTCAAAACGACAACTGTATGTTGCTGTTCCATTTAACCCTAAGAAATCATCGAGTTGAATCTTGTGGAGTCCTTCTACGTGACAAGGAACAAAAGCCATCATTCGATTTGAGTCGGATACTTCCGCAATAATCCCAAACCAGTGATCGCGACCCACATTCGATACATAAGGTAAGGTACCTGACACGAGGAAACCATCGTTTGTTTTTTGGGCTTTCAATTTTAAGGATTCCATGCCAGCATAATACTTCATGGAATTCGATAAACCTGTTCCACCGAGTCGTTGACCATTTTCTAATAACGGAAGGATTTCTTGCTTTAAATAATCGTTGTCGGAGTTTCGAACAAACCGAATAGCTGTCGTGTGACACCAAATAAGAAATGCAGTCGAATTACATTCCTCCGCCACTCTTTCAATCAGGAACATGGTTTTTTCTCTATGCTCTTTTTCATCGTTCCCGTTCTGTGAGAAAAAACCCTCTCGACCAAGGATTTTTAAGAAATCACCTGGATACAACGCGTTTTCATCAATGGAAGTAACTATGGGCCGAAGATTTTTTTCGATTAAATCATCAAGTAAACCCGGTTTCGTGACTGTCATTGCATTCATACTCCTTTTGGATTTGGGCAACTTCATGTCTTGCTCTGGTCAGTTCTTTGTGTCTCACTTGTATCGTACAAACACTTTTTGGAGTATCATTCATTGGTATCGATCCCGTTTCTTTATTTTTTAACTTGATCGATTGGGAGGACTTCAGTAATAGAATCTACAGGAGCTTGAACAGCATTACGAGCTTTTTTAACTATTTCTTTGTCCGGGGCATCATAAAAACACAGACATTTTGTCATGTCTTCGCAGACATATGTTCGAATGAATGTCGCTTCTGGTACCTCGGCATAGTGAACCGATTTTTCCTTTTTTCTTTTTAGATAGGCGTCCATGGTTAAACCTTCGGGAAGATTCCATTCAACAACATAACGAACTTTGTCTGTGTTTACACGAACTTTTTCAAGTTCCTGACCAACCAGTCGAACTTGTTTTACCAGTGTGACTGGGATATTCTCTTTACCTAAGATCTCTCTGATTTTATTCGGGTCAGAAATCTCAAATACAAAAAATGCTCGGGTAAGATCCTTGGAAACTTGCACTTCTAAAAGTGATCCCTCTTCCTCTTTTAAAAAATGGTCGATACTTTCAACAGACTTTTTAAATATATCACATTCGCGCAACTCTTCGGGCAGCACGGACTCTATCAAATACAAAGCCATCTCCAGTCCTCCTAAAAAACATAGTATTTTCATTGGAAATTTGTTTATTATATAGTAATACCTAAGATTTACCGGATCAAGTCCGAAATTGTGTCTAAAATCCCCCTCTTTGGCAGAACAGGTCGCTTAACGAAAATGGTATACCGCAATCCTGTTTTTGATTGAATCCCTTCACATTGCAAAAAATCGATGAATACATCGGACCACATTTTATTTCTCGCAAATCGAAGAATTGGAAAGGCGGCCCGATTTATCATGAGCCGCCTTGTTTATTGAAGTATCTCCAGTTGCCGAAGTGTTTCCTCATAGTGACCCGGTACCTGTGCCTTGAACTCCAAGTTTTGATAGCGGATCCTCCCTTCCCTGTCGATCACAAACACCGTACGCTTTGCCACGCCCATATTCACATCGAGAATCCCATAGGACTCTGCTGACCTCTTATGCCAGTCGGAGAGCAGCGGGTACGGCAACATGCCTAAAGAGGCGTTGAACACATTCAAGGCGTAAATATGATCGACACTGACGGCGAGCACTTCCGCACCTGCCGATTGAATCCTTTCATAGTCCCCCTTCCAGGAGGTCAACTCGCGTATTCATCCGGGTGTAAAAGCAAGCGGATAAAACGCGAGCAAAATATTCTTCTTGCCACGATAATCGGAAAGTTTGACTTTTTCTTTGTGTTGTGTAGAAGAAAGCTCGAAATCTGGGGCAATTTGACCCACGCGAGGTGTCATGACGATCCCCCATTCGTGTCGGTGTCATATTCTAGTTTTAGGCTTCCTCTTCCTTTTTATGCTTCATTTATGGATTTGACACTGAAAAATTGAAGGGGAAACCCATCGGCCCCACTGAAAAAGATATTCACGAAAAAGTAGTTGTACAAGGACTAACTCCCGAAGGAAAGATTCTGTATCAAGGATTTGGAGATGATATGGTTAAAAACACCAAAATGTATAATTTATTGCGTTTTACCGAATTGCTTTTCGAGTATAAGAGATCTCCAACTGCTCTGTAATAATTTTTATTTTTATTCTTCCGTCGGCATTTTAGGCCCTACTAATTCCTTTTGATAGAATGAAAGGTCTAGCCATTTCCCGAACTTGAATCCGGCTTTTCTTATTGTCCCCGCGAACGTGAAACCCAACCCTTCGTGTAACTTAATACTTGCCACATTTGTTGAATCGATTCCCGCAACTAATGTGGCATAATTTTGTTTATTGGCTAACCTTATTATTTCTTGAACCAGTAATTTTCCAACACCTTTATTACGATAATCCTTATGAACATATACCGAGTGCTCAATCGTGTACTTATAGGCGGGCCATGCCCGAAAGGGGCCATAGGTTGCAAAGCCTGCAATGCTGGAATCATCGTAAACGATTATTGGATATCCCTCTTGTTTCTTTTTCAAAAACCATTGCTTTCTGTTCTCAAGTGTATGTGGTTTATAAGCATAAACTGCAGTTGTATTCAAGATGGCATCATTATAAATCTCAAGAATTCCCTCAAGATCTTCTTCCCTTGCGAATCTGATCATTGCCAAACCTCCAATTCTAGTGCATGTCAGACCCCAATAAAGATTTTACACTCGCACGAAAAAGGGCTGTGCCCCGAATATTCAGCTACTTCGAGACAGCCCCAAACACATCAATCTTCTTCAACACTTCGCGAACGGTTTCAGCATTCACTTTCCCTGTCTCCTCTTCCATCGCATTGGCAACGCCGCACGCACAGGCATACCGTAATGCATGTTCCCAATCTGAATGTGCTGATATCGCATGGACGAATCCGGCAACCATGGAATCTCCGGAGCCAACAGGGTTTATAGCCTGGATTTTGGGGATGCGAGCCTTAAATACCCCTTCACGATTCACTAGAATCGCACCGGCGGCCCCCAGGGAGACTAGCACATTCTCCACACCCGCGAAGTAAAGTTCACAAGCTTGTTGAATTACATCCTCTTCACTGGATAATTTTTTGCCGCATAATTGTTCCAGCTCGGTTTGATTCGGCTTGATCAAAAAAGGCCTGGCCTGAATCGCCTTTTTCAGCGGCAAACCGCTTGTATCGAGGACAAACTTAACCCGCTTCTTGTGCGCTTCTTCAATCAACAAACTGTAAAAGTCGTCCTCCAGTCCTCTCGGCAAACTTCCGGACGCAGAGATAACAGTCGTATCATCTAATAATTTCCTGTAGAGAGTCAAGAACTGATCAACGAATTCTTTCTTGATGAAAGGACCGGATTCCAGGATTTCCGTTTGTGTTAGATCCTTTGACAAAATAGCGATACAGGTTCTTGTTTCTTCGTCAATCCTAACAAACCGATTCTCAATGGCCAACCGGTGCAATTCACCTGCAATAAATTCCCCGCTGTTTCCTCCCAAAAACCCCGTTGCCCGTACGTCATCACCTAGTATTCTAAGAACCCTTGACACGTTCAAGCCTTTCCCGCCCGCCGTTTTTTGATAGTGGGTGCAACGATGGGATTTGTTCAGTTCAAAACGGTCAATCGAATACCGAACATCAATCGCAGGATTTAAAACAACGGTGGTAATCAAGAGACAGCCTCCTACAGCCAATTTTTGTTCTCACTTGACAGCAAGCGAATTTTTTCTTTGATTTTTTCTTTCATCGCTTTTCGGGCCGGTTCATAGATTTTCCGAATATCATATTCGTTCGGATATTCATTGATGAAGCATTTCAACGCCTCAAGGTTTGCCAATTTTATTTCCGTGTCAAAATTGACTTTGTTGATACCAGCTTGCACAGCCCGCTGAATCAAGTCGTCTGGAACACCGGAAGACCCATGTAGAACAAGCGGAATTTGGGTGCGTTCTTTAATTTCTTGGATGCGTTTAAAATCGATTCTAACTTCTCCTTTATAAATGCCATGGGCTGTTCCGACTGCAATTGCGAGTGAATCGGTGTTGGTTCGCGAAACAAATTCCGCCGCCTGTTCCACATCTGTGTAAATGTTATCCTCCGGGGTGATATCTCCTTCTTTTCCACCAATAAATCCAAGTTCCGATTCTACCGAAATATTAACGGCGTGAGCAAATTCAACTACTTTCCGTGTTAGCACTACATTCTCCTCAAATGGTTTTTGCGATGCATCGATCATTACGGATGTCCATCCATGTCGTATACATTTTACGATCGTCTCCCATTTTTTCCCGTGATCAAGATGGAGAACTACTGGAACTTTCGCATTTTCTCCCGCACATTTTCCGAGAGCGTATAAATAATGCAAACCGGCGTATTTTATACTTTTTTCGGTAACCTGAATGATAACCGGTGAATTTAATTCTTCCGCCGCCTCGATAATCGCTTGTAGATTCTCCATGTTTGCATAGTTGAATGCACCTACAGCATAGTTGTTTTCATGAGCATGCGTTAACATGTCGATTCCGGATACTAAAGGCATTTCGTGGTACCTCCTATATAATTCATGAACTCTTGCAATTCATCCAGTGTAGCCGTACCTTCCATCGGCCCTTTTTTCGTTACCGCATACGCACCGGCCGCATTTGCAAATTGAGCCGCTTCATAAATGGATTTTCCCTGATTCAGCAGAGACACTAATGTACCTGCAAAACAGTCACCTGCTCCGGTTGGATCCACTTCCGTTACTTCGTAAGGATCAATATCAAAGGACGATTCATTTTCATACACTGTGCAGCCCTTTTTACCGCGTTTCACGACAACATAGCGAATACCTTTCTCCATGACTGAACGGATCGCTTCTTTTTCGTCCCAAATTCCCGTGATCCATTTCAACTCATCTTCACCTGGAAGAAATATATCGCAGGTATGTAAGGCGAAATCGATAAACTCCTTTATTTTTTCGTTTTCCATCAGTTCTTTTCGAATGTTGGGGTCAAACGAAATCTGTGCATTGTTCGCTCTTGCGATTCCAACCGCTTTTTTGATAGCGGCAATCATTTCTTCATTAAAGGCAGAACAACCCATAATATGGTAATACTTACAGTTTTCAAATATCTGTTCTTTAACATCGTCTCGGGTAATACAAGCTGCTGCTGAATCTTTAATAGTGAAGATAAAATCGCGATCCCCGTTTTCCTTATACGTAACAAATGCAATCCCTGTGGTTTTTTCAGCTACAGTCCTAATAAACCGTACATCTACCCCATCTTGTTTAAGCCTCTCAATATTGATCTGACCAAATCCGTCGTTCCCAACCGTAGAAACAATCGCACTCGAACTTCCTGTCTTCCTAGCTTGGTCAATAAATATCGCTGGAGCACCGCTGGGAAATGGTCCGATAAATTCACCTGTTGTATCAAACTTTTGACCCACATGTTTAGCCATTACTTCTACTAGAATTTCACCGATAGTAATAATTTCAGCCATACGTGTCACCTAACTTTATTTCGATCTATTTCTGTTTTTCACATCAACATATACTGCTACTAAAATTACCAATCCTTTGACTATAAGCTGATAGAAATATGGCACATTCATTAAGTTCATTCCGTTATTGATAATGCCAATAATGATTGCACCGATTAATGTTCCTACAATTTTGCCGCTTCCACCGCTGAGACTTGTGCCTCCCAGTACAGCCGCCGCGATCGCGTCCAGTTCATATCCGCTGGCCGCATTCGGTTGAGCCGAATATAAGCGGGAGGCAAGAATTAAACCACTAATTGCCGCCATTGTACTTGTGATTATATATACCCAAATTTTTAAGCGAGCTACTTGAATCCCGGCATAAATAGCCGCTTCCTCGTTACCTCCGCTTATATAAGCACGTCTTCCAAACTTTGTTTTTGATAAAAGAATATGGCTAACTATAAAAAGGATGAGCAAAATTAATATAGGAATTTGAATTCCCAGAAATGTACCGTTACCTAATGCTAAGAAGGACTCATTTTGAATCGCCACGGGCACCCCGTTTGTCGTAATATAAGCAATCCCCCGGAAAATCCCCATCGTTGCAACGGTCACGATAAAAGCTGGAATATTCGCTTTGGAAATTAGTACACCGTTGAATGTTCCCAAAATCACTCCAAACAGAACAACTATCAATATAACAGCAAGAAACGGAATGTTCTTCTGCAATAAAAGAGCAGCAACTGTTCCTGCAAGGGCGATCGTCGAACCAACAGATAAGTCGATTCCTCCGATAATCAAAGCAAAGGTCATCCCAAATGCGCATATTGCAATAATAGATATTTGCAGAATGATGTTAACAAAATTATTTATCTTCAGAAAATAAGGGGAGCTTAGGGAGAAAAGAATGACAAGTACGATTAAACCTGCCAAAATTCCACCATATGTTTTAAAAAAACTCATGCTTGAATTTTTAAAAGGGTTTTTTTTGTATTCAACAGTACCTGACAAATTACCCATCGTCATCTACCTCCCGTAGCATACAGCATGACTTCATCCTGAGAAGTTTTTGAGGGTTGAAGCTCTTTTACTATCTTTTTATCGCGCATAATTAATATTCGGTCACTCATAAACAGAACCTCTGGAAGTTCGGAAGAAATCATAATGATACCTACACCTTCGCTTGCCAACTTTCTCATTATGTTGTATATCTCGCGCTTTGCGCCTACATCAATTCCTCTGGTTGGCTCATCAAGAATCAAAATGTCAGGTTTTGTCTCTAACCATTTAGCCAGAACAATCTTTTGTTGATTTCCTCCGCTTAGATTGTTCACGGTTTGATGAATGCTAGATGTTTTGATATTTAGTTTCGAAACAGCTTTTTCCGCCATCGCATTTTCCGTCTTTTCATTCAGTAGGCCAATTTTAGACAGAAGTGTGTCGATACTCACCATGCTGATGTTTCTTTTCACAGTGTCCGTTATGACAAGGCCTTGCTCCCGCCGGTTCTCCGTGATAAACGCAATTTTGTGTTTAATGGCATCCTGAGGTTTTGTAATTTTAACTTGATTGCCTTTAACTTTGATCGTCCCGGCATCAGGAGTTGTTATTCCAAAAATGGCTTTCGCCACATCGGTACGCCCCGCCCCTACTAACCCAAATATTCCAAGTATTTCTCCTCTCCTCAATTTTAAATGAATATCATCAAATAACCCCTTTTTCGTATAGCCTTCCACTTCCAACAAAGTCTCTGAACCGATTTCGTAATCTCGTTTCGGATAGATGTCTTTCAGTTCCCGACCAACCATCATGCGAATCAGGCTGTTAATATCTGCCTCGCTCTTTTTGACTGTGCCGATATAGTTACCATCGCGCATTACCGTGATTTCATCAGAAATCCTCAACAACTCATCCATACGGTGGGAAATATAAATGATCGCCACACCTGTCTCCTTCAGTTTCTCGATAATGCGGAACAATACTTCTGTTTCCCTGCTGCTGAGTGCCGATGTCGGTTCGTCCATGATGATGATTTCCGAATTCATGGAGAGGGCCTTCGCTATTTCAACCATTTGCTTTTGTGAAATGCTAAGTTCTTTAACAAGTGTTGTTGGAGAGATATCCATTTCAATTTGATCCAATATATCCCTAGCGGCCCGATTCATCTCTCGATCATTGATAAAAAGACCTTTCACTGGCTCACGATTCGCAAAGATGTTCTCGGCAATACTCAAGTTTTGACAAAGGCTTAATTCCTGGTAAATGATACTTATCCCGCGACTTTGCGCATCCATCGGGCTTTGGAACCTAACTCTTTCCCCTTTCAAAATAATCTCTCCACCGTCCGGTTGATGAACTCCTGATAATATTTTCATTAATGTAGACTTGCCGGCACCATTTTCTCCTAATAGCGTATGAACTTGACCTTTTTTTACTTTTAGATTTACTCCCGAGAGGGCCACCACTTTTCCAAAAACCTTCTTAATGTTATTCATCTCTAATACGACTTCTCCCGACATATACTGCACCTCCTAGAGAGAGGCCCTTACGGCAGGTCACCGAAAGGGCAAATGTAAAACTCGAAATATGTTAATTTTTCTCTCCGTCTTTTCCAAATACGCCAGGTTTTATTGAAATGACTTTGTCTACCTTTTCCCCTTTAAGAATTTTCAAAGTTGTATCAAGACCATCCTTTCCAATTTGGTCCGGATGCTGTGTTATAACGGAGAAGAATGATTTTTCGTTTTTAACAGCATTTCTTGCCTCTTGCATACCGTCGAATCCGATGATCTTAATTTGATCTTCTTTTCCTGCCGATTTAACGGCAGCCACCGCAGCCAGTGCAGCATCATCTCCAAAGCCAAAAATACCATTCAAATCAGGATTTGCTTGGATTATATTTTGAGCTGCACTTAAAGCTTCCGCTCTTGTAATTCCCGGTTGGTCGGCAACAATTTTTATATCCGGATATTTTGCGAGAGCTTCTTTAAATCCAGTTACCCGGTCAATAACAGACTGAACCGTGGGGTAATCAATAATGGCTACTTTTCCTTTCCCGCCAAGAGCTTTTGCCATTTCTTCACCTGCCATTTTCCCTCCAGTCAGGTTATCAGTTGCAACGTGTGCGTCAGCTTCAGCTCCTACTGCGGGAATATCTACTGTAATGACGGGAATATGCGCTGCTTTCGCCTTATTAATCGCCGCTGTTACACCCTTTGAATCGACAGGACTAATGATAATCGCATCAACACCTTTTGTAATGAAATCCTCTATGTCTGAAAGCTGCTTATTCAAATCCTGGTTAGCGATCGATACATTGAGTTGTACGCCTTGAGCTCTTGCTTCTTCCTCCATTGCATTTTTAAGCGACACATAAAACGGGTGCTGCTGAGTTAATAATGAGGCACCTATCACATAATCTTTTTTGTCTGACTTCTTTTCACTGCCTTGGTTTGCAGCGCCCTGAGTCCCACAAGCACTTAGAAAAACCATACCCGAAACTAACAACATCTTTAATGCCAACTTACCAAACTTTTTCATTTTGTTTCCCCTTTCAATAGTAGTTTAATTGACAACGCTTACAGATAACGGATACATAACTCTTGTTGGTATACGGTCTAAAACAGAGTTTTGACCGAATCTGTAGAAATTAAATGAGTCTTCAGCCTTTGAATATAAGGAAACCTAGAATAGTCTCCATTTATTCTTTTTAATAAAATTTCAGCCGCATGAATTCCAATCTCTCGGGTCGGTTGTACAACAACTGATACAGGGGGATTAAACATTTGGAAAAGTTCTGTTTGATCGTAACCGCATAAAGAAATGTCCTCCCCCATTCTTAGGCCCTTCTCCATCATTACTTTCATGGAATTTACTGTGATGGGGTAATTTGTTGTAAAAATTGCAGTTGGTCTGTCTTCTAAACTCATCAAACGATTGAAAGCGTCAATACCTCCATTCTTTGTATATTGCGAGTATTCGATATAGTTCTCATTTACTTCGATGTGATAGTCGTTGAGTGCACGCAAGTACCCTGTCAAACGTTCTTTTGCCGTATAAATATCCTGCGGTCCCGCTATAATCCCTATTTTCCGATGACCTTTTTTGATGATCATTTCAACGGCTGAATACGCTCCATTCACATTATCACTAATAACGGCATCTAACTCGCAATCTTTCACGAGTCGGTCGATCAAGACAACAGGAATTCCACTCTCAACGACTTCTTTACCGTATAGTTCTGTCGAGGTAACTGGCATAACAATTATGCCATCAACACACTTGTTCTGAAGATACTTCATTTTCTCTGCTTGCTGTTCAAAATTGTCATTGGCACTACAGACGATAATGCTGTAGTTCAGTGGATTAAGTACTTCCTCAATCCCTTCGATTACCTGTGTACAAAAGATATCGCTAATCCGAGGAATTAACACGCCAATAGTAAAAGTTTTATTTGTTCTTAATCCTCTTGCGATAGGATTTAACTTGAAATCTAGTTGATTAATCGCCTCTTCAATCTTTATCCTATTTTCATCTTTTATTTTGTATCCATTGATATAGCGTGAAACTGTTCCAACGGATACCTTTGCTAGTTTAGCTACATCTTTGATCGTCGACATAATTCACTCCCTCAATTTGAAACAATTCAATTTTTTACAAAAAATTTTTTGAAACGTTTTATTCTGAAAATATCATACATTTATCGAATTGAAATGTCAATGATGTAAATTGAAAATATTTAACCAATTACGCGAACTTCAGAATAGTATTCTATACACTGATAGTGATAGGATTACTTTAAAAAATCGCATGAATTCAAAGTTTATGATTAAAGAATTATAACTAACAAACTAAAGGTTTCGTGAATGATTACTTGAAACGATTCAATTAAAGGCGCTATATAACCTATACATACATTCTGTCTCACCGGTTCTTTCCTAAGACTTCAATCTTGCCAATTTTCGCTGACCTTAAGAACGAAAGCCTCAGGGTGAAATTTCCAATTATTTATCTTGGCGATTTTTCACTTGCTGTTCACATCTACACTTGCTACGCATTTTTCTAAGCAAATTCAAAAAATCAAGTCCTATAGTTGTTAATGAGACTACCTTGAAAATGTGTAGTTTGGCGGGCGTATGCTTTGCGTTCGCGCTCCGTGGAGGTCGTCTCGCATGGAACAATGATCAAATGTGGCGAGACAACCTCCAAAGTCGCTGTCTCACGCAAAGCATTACGCCCACTCGAAGACACTTTTCATCATCTGATGGCGCCGCTTGCGGCATGGGGGACTACTTTGAAAATGAGTGCTTGGGTGGATGTACCGCTTTGCGCTTGGGTTCGATGAAGGTCGTCCCGCCCGGATTCTTAACAGAAGTTGCGGAACGACCTTCAACTCACCTCTGCGCTGCAAAGTGATTCGATCCACCCAAAAGATTCTCCGTTGCATTAGGCAGCTTAAATCTCTCTTCCCGCACAAGAAACTTTTCATCCTCTGATGGTGCCGCTTGCGGCATGGGGGACTACTTTAAAACTGAGAAAGGGTGAGGATTATGAAGGGAATTCTATTATTCGGATTACTAGCTTTTTCATCATACTTTGGACATGGACAATACGTATCTTCAAATACAACAAATTCATATGTATATACAAATAACGATTTGACTCAAACAAGCGAATACTTGCTGAATATGGAAAATAAGTTTTGGACCGATCTGTTATCACTCATTCAAATGCTTAAGAACTCCGATGATGCAGATTCGATCAAGCAACAGGTGAATCAAGTCTTCCATGATGAAAGTCAACCCTATCAGTTTTCGGATCAAAGATTTGTTCATCGATTGCATAGGAAACATTTGCCTACCCAAAAAGCAAATCAGCAAACAAATGTGAATGGAATTAAAGTATTTGCGGGGGATACAAGGGTAACAAGCAATCAGTTGAAACTGGCTGAGCAAATCATTCAAACGATCTCATTACCGATCCTTCAACAAAATGTGGGAGATGTTCCAGCGAAAAATACACGTGTCGTGTTGTTTTCGAATCCACAGACGTATGCAAATTCCTTGGAAGAAGCCGGTGTGTCACCAGATCAGTTGAAGAATATTGCATCTGAAACCGGAGGATTAACGGTAGGTTCAGATGTCTGGATTCCTCTTTATAATCTGCAAGATCAATCGGATCTTGCTAACGTGTTAACCCATGAATTGACGCATGTGGTGTTAAATCAAAAAGGAATTGGAGATTCATTACCGACTTGGATCAATGAAGGAATTGCTTGGCATGATGGATTGTTGGCACAAGCACAGGTTTCACCACAAGAGACTCAGCAACTGACATCGAAGTTGAATCAACAAATTCATCAAGTGGCCCAGCAACAACAGTTGTTACAGCTTTCCGCGAGTGAAAATGATATTTTAAATGCGAACTACAATGTAGAATGGGAAGACTATCTAGCCATTCAAAACTTATTAGACACGTATGGAAATCAAGCATTTTTAACCTTTTTGAATGGCATACCTCAAACTGGCGTAGATGAAAGTTTCCAACAGACCTACAATATGAGTCGAACGAGTTATGAAACAAGTTTCTATCAATCACTTGCACAAGAATAATCCTTGTATCCTTATCCAAAACTAACCAAAAAAGAGCTTATTGTGGTACTTCACAACAAGCTCTTTTTTGTTAGATCATGTGCAAGTACTTTGATCAAGCACAATCATGGATAAATGTTTAAAGAACTTGACCTAACTCCACCTCTCCCCTTACCTAGAGAATTTTCAGCCGCTCCCGAATCACCACAGTCCTCTCATTTAATCTTATGATGATCTCTTTTTCTATCACTGTATGCAAAGTAACAATCTTATATAAGTTTGACAGATACTTGTATAATAAGTAATAAAATGATGGCATGAATGAGTCTCCTTGCCCATTCTTTCGGAATGTGCGGAAGAAATCTTAAGGCTAACTCTGTTCCAAGAATAGAACCCAATGCTAAAGGAATAGCATATTTCCATTGGAAATATCGTAAGCGTCAAATACTCCCCACCTACTAACCTCGTTTTGTATTTGAGATAATCTCCTCAAGATATTCGGAGAGGAGAATTTTCAATGTCCCATGTAGAATTGAGAAAAGAGTGGGAGGTACGGATCGCTGCTTTTCGGGCTAGCGGACAGAGTGCATCAGCATGGTGTAGAGCTCATCAGTTGAAGCTTCATCAGTTCCGGTATTGGCTCCGGAAGATTGAACACAAAGAAGCCGCTGTGAACCCATCATCCAAATGGATATCGGTAGAAGTGGACGGGCAGACTGGCGAGTCTAGAAACACCTTGCTCGTTAGAGTAGGGCAAGCAACCGTAGAAATCCAGTCTGGCTTTGATCCTGCACTGTTGGCCGACGTCGTGCGAACACTCCAAACGTTATGCTAAGCGAAGCTAGCGTAGAGCGGGTATATCTGGCCAGCGGAAGCACCGATCTACGGAAATCGATTGACGGGTTAGCCGTACTCGTCAAGGAAGAGTTTGAACTCGACCCTTTCTCGCCCTGTCTCTTCGTTTTCTGCAATCGAAAGCGAGATAAACTGAAGATTCTTCGCTGGGAACACAACGGTTTCTGGCTCTATTACCGCCGGTTAGAGAAAGGAAAATTTCAGTGGCCAGCGGAAGCGAGCTCCGTACCGTTGAAAATCAGTCGTCGGGAGTTGCGTTGGCTACTCGATGGTTTATCTCTCGAACAGCGACAAGCTCACCCTGCGGTGACCGCGCGCACAATCGTATGATTCCACACATCCACCTATTTTTTTTGAATGGAAAAGGAATTGGCTGTACATTGTCGAAATCAATAGTATTATGAAAAATCATACATTGAACCCGACCCCTACTACAATAGAAGATCTCCAAAAAGAATGCGATTGGCTGAAAAAGCAAAATGCGGAACTGACCGCCAAACTGAAGTGGTATGAGGAGCAGTTTCGCCTCAGCCAACAGCGCCGGTTTGGCTCTTCGAGCGAACGAACGAATGCCGATCAGCTTGAGCTTTTTAACGAAGCCGAGGTGGAGGCAGATCCCACTGTAGAGGAGCCTACCCTCGAAACCATTACGTACCGCCGCTCCAAAAAACGCGGCCACCGGGAAACCCTGCTTGAAAACCTGCCAGTGGAGACGATCGAGTATCGCCTGCCATCTGAGGAGCAGGTTTGTTCGTGTTGCGGTGGTTCTTTGCATGAAATGAGCACGGAGATACGGCAAGAGCTGAAGATTATTCCGGCCGAAGTCAAAGTGGTCAAGCATGTCCGTTACGTCTACTCCTGCCGCCGTTGTGAGCGTGAGGAGACAAGTACGCCGATAGTCACAGCCTCTATGCCTGCCCCGTCTTTCCGGGAGTTTGGCTTCTTCTTCCAGTATGGCCTATATCATGAGTCAAAAATATGTGGAGAGCATGCCTCTCTACCGACAAGAGCAACAGTTTGCAAGCCTGGGGATTGAGTTGTCTCGTCAGACCCTGGCCAACTGGATCCTCTACGGAGCGAATACCTGGTTGAGTCTGCTCTATGATCGCATGCGCGAGCACTTACTCAAGCAGGACATTCTGCACGCAGACGAGACGACCTTACAAGTGCTCCGCGAACCGGGTCGGGCCGCACAGACGACTTCTTATCTATGGCTGTACCGCACCGGGAGAGAAGGTCCGGCCATCATCCTCTATGACTACCAGACGACACGGGCGAGCAAACACCCGCGTCAGTTTCTTTCCGGTTTCAAAGGGTACCTGCACGTCGATGGCTATGCGGGTTACCATGGGATACCGGATGTGACCCTGGTCGGTTGTTGGGCTCACGCCCGGCGCAAATTCGATGAGGCACTCAAGGCGCTGCCTGAATCGAAGCGCTCGTCACCGGTAGCAGCCAAAGAGGGACTCAATTTCTGCAATCAACTCTTTGCGATTGAACGGGACTTAAAGGAGTGCACGCCTGAGGAACGTTACCAAATCCGTCAAGAACGCAGCCGCCCTGTGTTGGATGCTTTTTGGCATGGCTACGTACCCAGAAACCGAAAGTGTTGCCCAAAGTGCGTTCGGTCAGGCAATCTTGTATTGTCTGAACCAGTGGGAAAAATTAGAGGCGTTTTACAAGATGGGCGATTGGAGATCGATAACAACCGAAGTGAACGCGCGATCAAACCGTTTGTGATCGGTCGCAAAACTGGTTGTTCTCCAATACCCCGCGTGGTGCAAAGGCGAGTGCGATCATTTACAGTATCATAGAGACAGCGAAAGAAAATGGATTACATCCCTATTCCTATCTTACCTATCTCTTTGAGAAACTACCTAACCTAGATATGAAAGACAAAGATTCCTTAGATCAGCTTCTCCCTTGGTCAGAAAGCCTACCGCTTACCTGCCGGGCTATAAAAAAGAATACGTAAATCATACGAAAATCCCCATCTCTTCAAAAGGTGGGGATTATTTTACGCTTACGAAATATCCAGTATGATAGAAAATAATAAAAGCTCCAACACAACTTCCTAAAATGAGTATTCGTGTTAGATGAACTGCCTGAATGTACGCTCCAGTCAACTTGATATAATGAAGAATACCAAAGGTTGAAGATCCTGGGCCAAATCCGCCGTCATATATAGCAATGAGGAATGTCCAGAATAGATCCATCTTCTTAGTGGAAAGCGCTTGTTTTTGATCTTCCCAATTCCATTTTCTTATAGAAATTAACAGAACAAAAATGAGTAGACCGATCGCTACTTGATTCATCGTCTTTTCGTTTACATGGGAGGTAAAGAAGGCACCGACGAATCCACCTACTATGGCAACAAATACATATCTTAATGTTTGTTTCAATGTAATGGCCTTTTGTTTTATGAGTGTAACAACACTAGAAAAAGAAGCAATCCCTGAAGAAAATTTATTTGTAGCTACTCCTATCTGAACAGGAAGTCCAAAAAGCATCATAGCTGGTATGGTTATGAGTGCTCCTCCGCCAGCTAAAGTTCCTAAAAAGGAAGCAAATAATCCAATTAAAAATAGCAAAATCCATTCTTGATACATGTCTATTATCCCTTCAAAAGTAGACTAGCTTTTCTCCTCGCATTTTTGTTTTTATTGCTTGAAAATCTGCACTCTATATATTGAAAGTTCATCCTATCAGCTACGAGAGGAATTTCAGGTTGGGGATTTTCCCCAATGAATAATAAAAAAATTATTGGCGATACTTTTTGCTATTTCATTGGGTTAGAATAACCTTCATGGTTTTCAGTACTTCACTCTCCTCTTAAGAAATCCAAATTCGTTATCATCTCATACTATTCTATATTTTACAAAAAACTTCCTTGTTTACGAATATCTTGATTATCTTTTCCAGTTTGAAGCAGAATTCGCAGTAGCGATCCAAGAAGCTATCTATCACCATGATTTTCTAAGACAAGGCTTTTATCATCATCGATTTTGAATACCTGTCTCTTACCAACCTACTGAATAGACACATCAAAGAAAGGTACTCCGAAGGAAAATCAAAAACATCATCGCATAGAATAAATAATGTTTAGCGATTTCTATACGAAAGAGGGGTGAAAATAATTGGTTGCTATCAACGGGTGGAACGTTCAAGCTTTGGATAACGCAACATCATTATTTATATCCCAAGACCAACGCACGGTACTGGTTCGCGCGAATAACCAATACCTAAGTGAAATTACGATTGGTGATACCATATTGATTTCATCATCTCCCGAAAGCGAAGTTCGCGTCGATGCCGAAAACAAGAAAATTACCGTTGGTTTGAAATTGCGTCGTTAGAAGTGAGTGGTACCGTTCGAAGAAAGACGTTTTGAAAGTCATCACTTCAACTCTAATTCATTTAGATTCAAGAAGGGTCAGCTGATTTGTTAGCTGACTCTTCTGCTTCACCTCGAAAATACAAGCCTACAAACATCACCATAAGTCACGGGAAGTTTAGGACAGTAAGCTCCTTCACATCTGTCTTCCGGTTCTCACCGCCGGCCAAACGAATCCGGAACTTCTCTCTTCATTCGTACTCCTAGTGAGAGTATCTCATCGTCAAAAATTCTAGCACTTTCTGAACTTCCCGGATACCCGCTCATAAACTTCCGAAAATCAAACCGATCCATGAAGGCATTTGAGATTTTACTTTACCTTCTGTGCAGGAAGGTTTTTTATTTTCTTAAAACGTTAACGAAGAAATTTGTTTTATAAACTATATAATCTGTACCTTTCCATTTGTTTGTCTCTTGAATTTTCTATATAAAGGGGTGAGTTTATATGGCGCGAAGAACTACCGGACGTCGTACAACTGGGCGTAGACTAGAGGACGTCGCACAACAGTTCTTTAGGACTACAGGACGTCGTACAACCGGGCGTAGAACAACAGGTTTCAGGAGTACAGGTCGTAGCAGAACTGATGGTCGTCGCAGAACCGATGGTCGTCGTAGAACCGATGGTCGTCGCAGAACCGATGGTCGTCGTAGAACCGATGGTCGTCGCAGAACCGATGGTCGTCGTAGAACCGATAGTCGTCGCAGAACCGATAGTCGTCGCAGAACCGATGGTCGTCGTAGAACCGATGGTCGTCGCAGAACCGATGGTCGTCGCAGAACCGATGGTCGTCGTAGAACTGATCGTCTCCGTGTTCGAGTATCAGCGATTAATGGTGTGAGAAGGCCTCGTCGTAGAATAGTCATCACTCTCAGACCGGGTCATCGTATAGTGGTTCGTTGCAGTCCTATGCGTCGAAAGCGTAAGCGTCGTATGCGTCGTCGCGGTGGATGTTAGTTAAGTAAGCACCTGCAGGTTGCAGGTGCTCTTTACTATTAACCATAAATTCCTAAAAGTTATATAAGCTGTCGAATGAGCAGACAATTTACCCCTAACCTATTATCGTGACGAAGCTCAGTGTTTGATAGGAGTGTGGGTCATATTTCAGAAATCAAAAGTAGGCATAACAAAAACAACAAAGAGAGTCCTCAAAAGCAGACTCCCTTTGTTGTTACATACCAAGCTCCTCAAGCGGAGTGTTCATTAGTCGCGCGGTACTTTTAGAATATATTTGCTGTGGTAAATACCTACCCACGTTAGAACTTTATTATAAAAAGCTCTTTTCGTATAATTTGTTGCTTTTCAGATTCATGCTTTTGATTTTTAGTCGAATGAACTCCCAGACTCTGACCCTCGCTCATCGACGACCCGTGGTACGGCGACGACCCGTGGTACTGCGACGACCCGTGGTGCGGCGGCGACCCGTGGTACGGCGACGGCCTGTCGTGCGGCGACGGCCTGTGGTACGGCGACGGCCTGTCGTGCGGCGACGGCTTTCTGACTCTGACTCGGACTCTCTTTCACGACTCTCTGATTCAGACTCTGATTCTCTTTCACGACTCTCTGACTCGGACTCTCTTTCACGTCGCTCCGACTCGGACTCATGTCTCTCAAACTCTGACTCTGATTCTCTTTCACGACTCTCTGACTCAGACTCATGTCTCTCAAACTCTGACTCAGACTCTGACCTTCTTCTCACAAACACTCTCTTAAACTCTCTCTTCTCTTTCACAAACTCAAACTCAGACTCAGACTCTGACTCGTGTCTTTCTGACTCAGACTCTCGCTCATGTCTCTCAAACTCTGACTCAGACTCTCGCCTACGTCTTTCTGACTCTGACTCGGACTCTCTTTCGCGACTCTCCGACTCAGACTCTCTTTCACGACTCTCTGACTCAGATTCTCGCCTACGTCTCTCTGACTCTGACTCGGACTCTGACTCTCTGCTTGACATAAACAATTTCCAATCGTCCATAATCTCATCTCCTTGTAATTTTCTGATTTACTATATTAAATTAAAATTCAAAAAGAAACGGACAGATGACATATTCTAACGTCGAAATCGTCCCCTTGATGATTGAAAATTAATGTCCAAATGCGAGTTGCACAGCTTTTACAATCAACATAATGACCGCTACGAGCAGGTAGCCGCGCAATAGGATCATGCCCAACTTCCGTGTCTTCGTCCATACGGGTTTCGGAAGCGTACTTAATGGGGGCATCCGCCAAGTCAAGCGATCCTGTTCAGGTTCGAGAAGGGTGGGATTTTTCCCTCGATGACGAAAATATAGCAATCCAGCGACTAGAAGTCCGATCACCAAAATGCCCGCCAAAATCTCGGTCAAGAGTCGTACATTCACGTCAGGGAAAAGGGTTGTCGCGGCAAGGATAAATGAGAGCATGACCAATACACCGACAATGATACTGCTTACTACATTCAGCCACATTTTGTTGACCCAAGGACCAAGAACATCCTTATCATTGCACAGCAAGAGCAAGAAGACTGTTGCACTAGGAAGCAATACACCCGCGAGCGCCTGCACCGCCGTTGTGATGAGGCCTAGGGGTGCATGGGGGATCAGTACAATCCCTCCGGATATCAATATGAGAATGGTGTAGCTGACATAAAAGCCCAGAGCGTCCCTCCAGTTCCGATGCAAGGAATGTTTAATGCCAAACACATCGCCAAAAGCATATGATGTGGAGAGCGTAACAGAAGCCGCACCAATCAGTGAAGCGTTTATCAATATAATCGCAAAAAAGTCGCCCGATAACGGCCCGACTTTTTCGGCCAAACCTTTTGCGACCGCACCAGCATCGGTGAACGCACCCAAAAGATTTGAACCCTGAAAGGCGAAAGCAGTAGCGATAATTAAAGCTGCCGCACCGAGAATCACGACGAATGCACCGATGATCGTATCCGCCCGTTCGTAGGACATCCAACGTGGAGTCAGACATTTATCGATCACGTTAGACTGCTGGAAGAACAGTTGCCAAGGTGCAACTGTGGTACCGACCAAACTAATAATGAGCAACAGTGCATCCGAGTTCAGGCCACCTTGAACATGGGGGACACAAAAATCGTGTAGAACTGAACCGGCATGAGGATGGCTCCTGATCGCGAGTGGAATCACTAAAAAATTAGCTAAGATGAAAAGGTACATGAACGTCTCCCAGCGTCGGAAACTGCCAGTCACAGTCATTGCAATGAGTAGCAATGCGGCCATTGGGACGGAAATATATGGACTGACTCCGAAATACGACATCGCCAAGTCGATTCCGATAAACTCTGTGATAAGAGTCAGACAATTGACAATAAAAAGATCTCCGACAGAGAAAGCCCCCCAGAATCGTCCAAAACGTTCAAAGACGAGACGGGCGTGGCCTACTCCAGTCACGAGACCCAGACGTACGACCATCTCTTGATTAACGATTAATACGGGAATGAGAAGCAGAAGCACCCACAGCAAACTCGTTCCATAGTTCTGCCCGGCCTGTGCATAAGTAGCGATACCTCCTGCGTCGTTGTCGCCCACCATGACGATGAGACCGGGACCCATTATAGTCAACAGAGTACGAAGGCGGGCACCCCAAGTTTTACGTGGAGCTGTATCCTCTTGGCGGATAGTTCCAAACGCTCCACGAATGTCGCCTTCTTGATCGCTGAAGTACTGTGGGCCATCTCCCATATCTATCACCCCTTCAAGGACTGAATGATCCTCATGATATATGAAACATAAGACTGTTTCGATGGCAAATTTGAATGCTACAAGCAAAAATTTTATACTATCAGACCGCATCAAGTCATTTCGTGAACCTCATTTCTTCCTTTTTAAAATGAATGTTTTAGCAAAATGGACGAATTGATGTACATTTATACGGATTTGTTCGCTATAAGGCGGTTGAATGAAATGAGTTTGCCATCAGATCCCCTTCCATTATGTTATGCTCGTAAATAATTTTTGATAGTTTTAGAGGATAGCCGTCCATCCCATCATCTCCCGTATGCTTCCATAAGAAATTACCCTGTGAACCGGAATTTGTCGAGATCGTCGAGCATGAGCTTCCTAAAAACGAAGAAAAAAGTTTGTTATGAGTAGCACCACGTCTAACCATGCTAGTTTACGTATCCGTTATTCTTTTAGGTATAAGACTCAACATGATTGTGATGGCCGCAAAATTCCGTGACTTATAAATTACCATCACGAAATGATCATAAATGAATCCTCTCTACTACAACCTTTGGTAGACAATCTATCGATTATTTAGTTCATAAAAACTGTCCATTATGTAAAGAAATAAAAAAGGAGCAAAATACATGCTCCTCTACACTAGAATCCCGTTAGCTTAATTACTTGAATTGTTTAAGAGGGAACAGCTTTTGCTAGATAGCCCTCCAACTGCTCGGCTGTATCGATGACCGGCAGAAAGACACACCCGTTTCGGCAGCCGTCAGGCCTCCGAGATCATTGGGTTGGTGGATCCTCATTAGATCTCTGAAACTCTATAATTTTACAATTGTTCGGCCGCGAATTTCCCCTTTTAGAATTCGCGAGAGCACTTCCGGCAATTCATCAAGCGTGACATCCTGAGCGATATCGGTGAGAAGAGTTTCTGGTTTCAAATCAGTTGCCATGCGTTTCCACAAATTCACCCGGATTTCCATTGGACAATAAACCGAGTCTATTCCAATCAAGTTCACGCCACGTAAAATGAAAGGAAAGACTGTCGTCTGCAGATCGCTTCCGCCCGTCAATCCGCTGACAGCGACAGATCCTCCATATTTTAATGTACTGAGGATGTAGGCAAGGGTTCTGCCGCCCACTGGATCGACAGCTCCTGCCCACCGCTGTTTGTCTAGCGGGCGGATTTTTTCAGGTATCAGCTCTTCCCTTGGAATGACTTGCTTGGCACCAAGGCGTAATAAGTACTCGTGCTCCGAGGCTTTACCCGTACTAGCGACAACTTCGTATCCTAACTTGGACAGCATTGCAACAGCAAAACTACCGACTCCTCCCGTCGCTCCTGTGACCAAAACTGATCCTAAATCAGGATGCAAACCGAACTCTTCCAATCGTTGAATCGACAAAGCGGCTGTAAACCCCGCGGTTCCAAAGACCATTGCTTCTTTCAGAGAAAGTCCTTCTGGAAGCGGAACAACCCACTCTGCAGGAATTCGGGCATATTGGCTGAAACCGCCGTAATGGGAGACGCCGATTTCGTAAGATGTGGCCAATACTTTGTCGCCTTCCCGAAATCTCGGATCATCAGAGGAGATCACGGTACCAGCCAGGTCAATTCCAGGAACAAACGGGTAAGATCTCACAATATTGCCGTTTGGGATGGCAGCCAGGCCGTCTTTGTAATTGACACTAGAATAGGCAACTTGAATCGTTACATCACCTTTCGGCAGATCGCTGAAGGTCAATGACTTGATTTCAACGGTAAAACGATCCTCTTTCTTGTCGACTACGAGCGCACGAAATTCTGTCATCACACATAACCTCCTGTTGAGATGATTCTAACTCCACTTGAATACCCCAAAATCGTCAGTTAGGTTGTGGTGCAACTAATTTCTGATAAGAAACCAGTCGAGTCCGATATACTATGTAATATAGACTCATCTTCTAAAAAGATATGAGCCATCTCACCCTCTAGGGTTGAATGAGGTTGTCCAGACCCAAGCTACGATGGGGAATGAAAAATGGCTTAATCTCAGATTAACCTAAATGATAAAGTTTTGCACGAATTATTTGAGAAGACTCAAGCCGTATTCTCCTCGCTCAAAAGCAGGGATGTATGAGGAGAAATATCGTTGGTTCAGATAGCCATTGTGAACTTGTAAACTCTGTGAAGGATCGCCTATCTCTTTTTGTATGCGTTTGCTATAATAGATTGCGAATCTTTTGAAAAGAGGTATATCGGATGAAAGCGAGATTGTTTCTGGTTTTAGCGAACCTGTTTTGGGCGGGAAATTACATATTCGGGAAATATGTGGTGGCGGACATGAGCCCCGTTTGGCTCACTTTTTTGAGGTGGTGCTTGGCTCTCCTGTTTCTCATCCCCATTTCTTATAGAACGGAAAAGCCGGACTACAAAGCTGTACTGAAGACGTATTGGCTATCTTTGGCAGTTCTAGGGCTTCTCGGCATCATCGGCTACAACCTGCTGCTGTACGCTTCCCTTCGATACACCTCGGCGGTCAACGCGTCTTTGGTTAACGCGTTGTGTCCGGCGATGATTGTCCTTTTTTCTTTGGTTTTGCTCAAAGAGAGGGTGACTTGGCTTCAGATTGGCGGGTTCTTTCTATCGCTGATCGGAGTGGTTTTCGTTCTGACAAAGGGAAACGTCGCCTATGTCTTCCAGACACACTATAACCGTGGGGACTTGCTGATGTTCGCGGCTGACTTCGTGTGGACGCTCTATTCGGTTGTGGGTAAGCGGATAGACGTTCCACCGATTACCGCAACAACGCTATCGGTCGCGTTCAGTGTCGTCATGTTGCTGCCTTTCGTGGTTGCCCATCCGATCCGTTTTGCAGGCGTCAGCGCGCTGGCGTGGAGTGGGATCATTTACATATGGCTGTTCCCCTCGGTCTGCTCGTTCGTTTTTTGGAACATCGGTGTGAAGAAGATCGGCGCCAATCAAGCGGGGATTTACCTAAACCTTCTTACTCTCTTTACCGTCATCATCGGTTCGCTGACGGGGGAGAAACTTCTCCTTTCCCAAATCGCTGGAGGGGTTTTGATCATTTTGGGAGTCGTCGCGACCACCGGAAGCTCTAAAAAAGCCATGAGGGCGCGCGAATCAGATAAGGTGGCACAATCGAATTGAAGTAAATGAAAAAGAGATCGCCTGGATCTCTTTTTTCTACGCCTTTTAGACCCTTCCACAATCCGTTTGGCTCGTTGTTTTGCCTCGAACAGATTAATCTCCGATTCTAGTCTCCGTGCGATCTCCTGCGAAGAGTCACAGCATACCCAGCAAACTGCTTTGTGTCTATATCGAAATAAAAAATAACTTGGGGATAGATTTGTGATACCATTGTGTTGTAACAACTTCAAACTTTGTGCCATCGGAATATACATTGACCTTATCGTATAAAAATTCCTAATACAAAATCTCTTCGAAACGTATTCATACCTTCATAGTTTCCAGCATGTACAATATCTTCATAGTAACCTCATTGGGCAAAACGACTGTGATTCCAGTCTGAGAGGAGAAGTAATGATGAAGATTCGTGCTGCCGTTTTACATGAAATGAACTTACCGGCACCGTATGCAGTAAGCCGTCCACTGAAGATCGAAGAATTAGAGTTGGATCCGCCAAAACGCGGGGAGGTACTGGTACAGATTAAAGCAGCCGGTTTATGCCACTCTGACCTTTCTGTGATTAACGGAGACCGCCCGAGGCCGTTGCCGATGGCGTTAGGTCATGAAGCGGCTGGTATTGTTATTGAGGTCGGTGAAGGTGTAACGGATCTACAAAAGGGAGATCACGTTGTTTGTTCTTTTGTACCTAGCTGCGGTCACTGCTTACCTTGCCAAGAAGGTCGCCCGGCTTTGTGCGAACCGGGAGCGAAAGCAAATGCTGAAGGTACGTTACTTAGCGGAGAACGCCGTATTCATTTACACGGAACAGACATTCATCATCATCTCGGAGTTTCTGGTTTTGCGGAATATGCAGTCATTGCTCGAAATTCATTAGTTAAGGTTGATCCAGAAATCCCCCTAGATAAAGTGGCTATCTTTGGTTGTGCTGTGATGACTGGTGTGGGAGCTGTTGTTAATACGGCAAGGGTTGAACCAGGAAGTACAGTAGCCATTGTTGGACTTGGCGGTGTAGGATTAAGCGCTTTACTTGGGTCGATTGTCGCTGGAGCAGGAAAAATTGTTGCGGTAGATGTCAATCCTTACAAACTAGAGCTAGCCCAAAAATTAGGAGCGACTCACGTATATAATTCTCGCGATCCAGAGGTGGTTCACCATGTTCGTGCATCAACAAACGGGGGTGTCGACTATGCATTTGAAACAGCAGGTGTCATACAGGCTATGGATATCGCATATCGGATTACAAAACGTGGAGGAATGACGGTAACAACAGGCTTACCACACCCAGATCATCAATTTTCCATTCCACAAGTGACATTAACTGTTGAAGAAAGAACGATTAAAGGCTCCTATGTAGGAAGTTGTGTTCCATCAAGGGATATTCCTCGTTTCATTGAATTGTACAAACAAGGTCGACTTCCTGTAGATAAGATTTTAACCGATCGGTTACCTCTTGACCAAATTAATGAAGGATTTGATCGATTAGCCAGAGGAGAAGCATCTCGATTGGTAGTAGTCATGTGATAAACCTTGTCGTGATACCTTGACCCAAGGCAGCGTTGGCTGCCTTCGGGGCCAAACCATTTTGAAAAGAATCGATTCGAACACCCTACACTTGACAACAAACATTAAAGTTTTAGCACAACTTTGATACAACCATCTTTCTTCGCATCAAAGATCTCATACGCATGTTTCGCTTGTTCCAAAGGAAGTCGATGCGTGATAATGTCGGTGGGATCAAATTCCCCTCTTTGGATCATGGAATATAAATGAGGCATGTAATGAATCACGGGTGCTTGTCCCATCTTGAGTGTGATGTTGCGCGCGAATAGGTCTCCCAAGGGGAAAGCGTTATAACGCATGCCATAGACGCCCACTAGTTGAATGGTGCCTCCTTTTCGAACCGCCTGACTCGCTATCACAATGGCACCCATCGCTCCTCCCTGCAACTTCAGCGCGGTTTCCACCGTTTCGAGGAATGTCCTTTTTCCATCCATCCCTACGCAATCAATGACCACATCAGCGCCACCGTGAGTCATCTCTTTCAAATGATTTCCAATATTATCTTCCGTGGTAAAATCAACGACTTCCACTTGATTAACTTTTTTGGCAAGCTCCAAACGATACTGTATGTAATCCACCGCAATCACGCGCTTGGCTCCTTTTAACCAGGCAAATTTCTGGGTTAAAAGTCCAACTGGTCCACATCCTAAAACGATGACGGTATCCCCGGGTTTCACTCCCGCTGTATCTACCCCCCAATACGCGGTAGGTATGATATCGGCGAGAAAAAGAATTTTTTCATCTTCCAGTTCACAATCGTCCGGTACACGAAAAGGTGTAAAATTTCCGTAAGGCACCCGCAAAAACTCCGCTTGCCCGCCGGCATAGCCGCCAAATGTTTCAGAATAGCCAAAGTAAGCGCCTGCATCTCCATGGGGATTGGCATGATCGCATTGGCTTTCCAATTGGTTTTTACAATAGAAACATTCTCCGCATGCGATGTTAAAGGGGATGATCACACGGTCACCCTTTTTTACTTTGGTAACTTCCGGTCCTACTTCTTCTACAATCCCCATCGGTTCATGCCCAATAATAAAATCGGTAGGCATATTCGGGATCATTCCGTGGATTAAATGAATGTCAGAACCACAAATCGCCGTACTGGTAATACGGACTACAATATCGTCACTTTTCTCCAGTTTCGGATCGTCCACTTCTTTGACCACTACGTTGCGTATCCCTTGGTAGGTTACAGCTTTCATCTTCTCACCTCTGTCAGAGATTTTTACAGCTTTACTTTATCCAGAGAAGCAAAACGAGATACAAAATCTGCACTTTATAGGAATAAAAACGCCCCTTCACTTGAGAAGGGACGTCTGTATTTCAGCAGGTTTGAACTCATGTACAACGCTGGAGTAGACGGCTATGAAGCGAGGGAGCATTAAAATGGTTACAGGAAGGAACAAAAAATCGCCTGCAAAGAGGCGGATTTCTTGGGTTAATATTGTAAAATACAGGGGGTCTCGATTGTTGTATTTGGGGAAGATGAACGAATCAGAATCATTTTATGTATATATTGTATAAATAACCCTTGCTTCTTCTCCCTGTGAAAACACCGGACGTAGACACTCCCCTTTCATCGATTATTTGTAGTGGTAGTCTCATGTTTAAATTATAGGACCTGTTTATTAGAATTTCCTTAGAGAAATGTGGAATAAATGTGTAAAACATATGGAGGATGTTTGTAAATCGACTGAAATATAGGGGAATCAATTAGAGCCTCCCGGTTGGGTAGGCTCTTTTTTTATAAGTCCGTCATAGGCATTATCTATAGGAGAAAATCCCGAATGGCACAAGTCGCCATCGCTTCAAGCAAGGGTATTCACTGCGTGGAGGATTCGAAAGAAAAAGGTTTGTTATGTCCGCAGCAACAATCGGGTGAAGTTTTGAACCGAGCTCTGAACCGAATAAACAAAAATAGAGCACGAACAAACAAGTCAATGGCAATGGATAACCAAACCCCGGCAATTCCCATATGGAACTGGATTCCCAGTATATAAACCCCTACAACACGAATCATCCACATGCCAATTGCGGTACTATACATGGGACTTATCGTATCGCCTGCTCCTTGTAAGGCTCCTGCCAAAACCAAACCGACGGCTAATGCTGGTTGAGCAATAGCATCGATTCGTAACGCCGTAACAACCATATCAATGGCAGATTTATCTGAGGTAAACCAGGTTGCAAACCAAGGGGAGAAGAAAAATAACAGGATACCTATAAAGGACATAAATATGATGGCAACACCAGTCGTTAACATTCCATACGAATAAGCATCTTTTGTTCGCTTTGCCCCGATATGTTGACCCACTAATGTGGTAGCGGCGACCGCTAATCCGTATCCGGGCATATAAGAGAATGTTTCGATGTTCCCTGCAATCGTATGAGCTGCATAGGTTTCGGTTCCTATACGGACGATCAAGCCAAGATAAAGTACCTGCCCTAAACGCATGATTAAGCGTTCTATGGCTGCCGGCGTGGAGAGTTTCAAGATAGGAGATGTATATGGCTTTGCGTTCACTGAGGTATCTTTGAATGAAATCTTCGAATTATATATGAAAGAAAAAAGAACGATTGTTCCAAGAGCCCTCACAATAACAGTCGCCCATGCTGCACCTGCAACCCCTAAACCATTGAATCCAAACACCCCAAAAATCAAAATGTAATCCAAACCTATATGAATCAGGTTCATCCACCCGCTGACCTTCATGGGTGTTTTCGTATCTCCGGATGCTCTTAAAAGACTACCAAAAATAAACATTAACGAAATGAAGATAGAGGGAACGGCAACGATACGAAAATAGGCAGCCCCTACAGCTAGAACCTTTGGTTCCGCTCCCATGATTTTAAGGAATGGTTCTGCAAAAAAGAGAGTGATCAGACCAAAGAATAAACCCGCCATCGCAGAAATCCGTGTGGATTGTTTCGCAATCGCTTTCGCCTGTTCCCAATCCCCAGCACCCACACTGCGTGCGACGAGGGAAGAGGATCCGACTCCGATGGCCATAAAAATGGCGATATAGACAGCTAAAACTGCATTCGCTACACCAACCGCTGTAACTTCTGTTAATCCCAACCGAGACACGAGAAGCGTATCGACAAAACCGACGACTGTCTGAAGAATATTCTCTATCATCGCAGGAACAGCCAATGAGAGTATTTTCGAAATCTTTTGTTTGGACGTTTGTTTATGGGCTATATCTACTGAAACCATCAAAATCACTTCCCCGACGAATCAAATTCTCTAACACTTTCTGTTTTGTGTATGTTCACTCAAAAATGATTCCTTTACGCGATTATATCCCCCTATGGGGGTTATGTCGACGGGTCATTCCTTTCCCAAAGAAACTGAAGAGCCTGCACATCCAAGCTAATAAATGGAAAAACCCAAAGATCTTATGATAATCTATAGGATTGGATTTAAGAAAATTACGAATAATGAAAGACCGAACCAAAATATCATGTATAATGGCATGATTATCTGCTCCCCCCCTATCGCGGGATACCCTACCTAAGGAGGAATATCATGAAACCTATAGGTATACTTGGGGTTGGTCAAGCTGGTGGGAATATCGCGGAAATAGCAGCCACTTATGGGTTCACAACCGCCATCATCAATACCAATGCCAACGACACGATTTCAAATTCGAAGGTTCCCAACAAGTATTATGTCCCTGGTCGCAATGGTGCGGGTCAAAATCGAACGGTAGGCATTGAGGCTGTTCAATTTCACTGGGATGAGATATGTAAATTCGTAGGCCAATCCTTTAAGAATGTGAAAGTCTTGCTCGTCGCGTTCTCGACGGATGGCGGAACCGGGTCCGGAATGGGCCCTATACTCATCGACGTATTGACCAGCTACCTTCCTGATACGATTATTGGAGCTATCGCCATCCTCCCCGAGAAAAACGTCCTTGCCGGCAATAAGATGAACGCTTCGAAAGCGATGGCCGAACTTTCCGCGATTGAAGGAATTGGGCCCGTATTCATCGTGGATAACGAACAAGTTCGCAAGACGAATCCACAAGCGACAAAGTCCCAATTGTATCAAATCGTGAACACGCAAGTGATTCGATCATTTGATGCGATCCTCCGGATCACAACGAAGTCCTCTCCGTTGGGCAACTTTGACGAAGCTGACCTTCTTAATGTTCTCAATACTCGCGGTGCAGCCATCATTTCAACGACGGTTGTGAACGATTGTAAGACACAAGCTGAAGTATCTAACCAATTCAATTTATCCCTAATACGTTCGGTATTCGCACCGATTGAAACGGTAGGTGTTGTTAAAGCTGGTCTGATTTACGAAGGTCCCGAAGGATTATCAAAATTAATCAGTGTACCGGCACTCTTCGAAAGAATAGGTGAACCCCTGCTTCTCTTTGAAGGCAACTATCCGAATGAATCGGACGCTGTCATCACTTCCATTCTGACTGGACTTCCCTTCCCGGAAAAACGTTTGAACCTGATGAAAGAGAGCCTCGAACAGAACAGGGAGCGATTACAGTCTCTGGTCCAAAAAGCACGGACGCAAAAATACGAAGCGAAAGTCGATTGGGTATCGTCTCTCACCCATTCTACTCTCAAGAAAGACCATATTCCCAATGATGTATCGGTGGTAGCGAAGCTCGCAAAATACAAGCAATAATTTATGAAATGAAAAAAGCGAATCAAGGGGAATCGGACTTCGACTCACTTGATTCGCTTTCTCTATTGGATCAAACGTTTAAAATTTTTCTTTGATCACCAGTTGTTCGAGCGGGAAACGCTTGGTAGGATGCGCGGGTGCAGCCGCTTTCCCGAGTGTGAGCATCATCACGGGAATGAAACGTTCCGGAATGTTCAGTTCTTGTACGATTTTCTGGCGATCAAAACCGCCCATCGGGCAGGTATCATAACCCTTCGCCTTCGCCGCCAACATCAGCTGCATCGCCGCAAATCCTGCGTTCAGAATCGCTTCGTCACGCCGGAATTGGTTATTCTGATATGCGTTTTTAATATTGCCTAGAAGAGTATCGTACGCTTCTTTTGACATCTTCCCAGCTTCCAATGCCGGACGGAAGACGGCTTCTGCCGACCGATCTGCCTCGACATCACCGAGGATGACGATGACGGCCGAGCATTCGACAACTTGTTGTTGATTATAGGCAATCGGCAGCAAGCGTTCCTTGCTCTTTTGGTCGGTTACGACGAGGAAGCGCCAATGTTGCAAATTCCAGGAAGACGGAGCCGTTGCCGCCAGTTCCAGAATTTCGTTCAGTTCAGATTCCGGAATCGTTACGTCTTTTTGATATTTGCGAACGGAATGGCGGGCACGCATACTTTCTTCAACGGTCATTTGTGTATCAGTTGTTTGCATGTGGGATCCCCTTTCTAGAAAGATCTTAATGAAGGTGCATCGTTTACCAAATGGTACTTTCCTATTTTAACATAGTAACTATTCTTTTAGAAGTAGAAAGTTCATCTTTTAAGGGTTCACTCGTACTTGGAAACGAAAGTATCTTTGTTTTTGCGAGCCGCCTTTTTAGAATTGAGCTTTCTCATTCTTTTTTATTCTTCTCACCGGAATATGGAAAGTCCCTAGGGAATCGCGAACTTTACGACATGAATCATGGAACACAAGCATATAATTTGTACTGAGGTGTTCAAATGATGGTTCTCGTTGTGTTTTTTGTGGCGGGTGCATCCGGAGTTACCCTGATCACTCACTACTTGACGAAAAAAATGACTTCCTTTTTTATATATAACCCACGGGACATCGAGCATCTGATCAAACAGATAGAGGAATTGGAAAGGCGGCCCTATTTATCGTGAGCCGCCTTGTTTATTTAGGCATTTCTATCTGATCCATTCAGGCCTCTTTTCGGCACAAGTCTATTCATTCGTAAAGGTTCGCACCGACTAAAAAATAGAGGTGATAAGGACTATGGCTCCTACAGCCCAGCAGTAATAAGCAAACGGGCGCATCGCATCAATTTCATTCTTCTTAAACCAGCGCATGAGAATCCAAACGGCCAAGAAAGCGAATAAACCGGAAAAAATTCCGCCGATGATTGAGATTTGGAACAAGCCATGCACACCTGATTTCGCTAGTTTAGGAATTTCCAGAACGCCAGCTCCCAAAATAATCGGAGTTGCCAACAGCATGGAGAAGCGGGCAGATGCTTCGTGCTTTAGACCCATCCAGAATCCGGCAGTCATGCTGGAACCGGAACGGGAAAAACCGGGAATTAAAGCTAAAGACTGAAACAAACCAATAATAAAGGCTTGTCTAACGGATAAATCCGTAACCTCTTTGGTTCCACGATTTCTCATTTTCTCTCCAAAATAAAGGAAGAAGCCGTTGATTATTAAGAAGATAGCGGCGCTTGTCACACTGCTGAACAGATGGCGAAGTGGCTTTTCAAACACAGCTCCGATCACAGCGGCCGGAATGGTGGCGACAATGATTAAAAGGAGCAGTCGGCGCGCATCCCGGTTACGGCTGTCGAAGACGGAGCGAATGAGCTCGATCCAGTCGTTTCGAAAGAAAATGAGCAAGGCTACCGCAGTTCCTACATGCAGCATGACAACATAAGGTAGAAAGTGCTCCTTCAGAAATTCAGGGTCAAGATTCCAATGAAAAACATAAGGTGTGAGCACCCCATGGGCAACGCTGCTGATCGGAAATAATTCCGTAATTCCCTGGATTATGGCAAAAATTAACGTTTGCAATAGATTCATCGATCTACCTACCTTTCTGAAGTCCCATAGCTACAAATTTTTGTTCCGTGATTATAATAGCAAATTTTCGTTAAGATAAAATTAATTTTTTCATCTTGTGACTCTTGTCTCTTCGGTACATGCTCTGCACGCTGTACCCCAAAAAAGAAAAATCTCCGCAAAATGATTGCGGCAGGCGCCAACTAGTAACCCTTGATTTCACCGCTGCAAATGTTGCGAAGCCATGAAAGTACCCATTATTCATTCGCCATCGTTTTCTTCGGATCGATATATACGTGAAAGTCTTGCCAAATATCTTCCAATGCTTGCAGTCCTTCCGCCAGTTGTTCCGAAGTCCGGTTCGCCAGAGCGCGCAATAACGCCGTAATAAGCGAAAGCGGTGCTACGAAGGAATCCAAATGGGACGCGATTCCCGTTGGCGTAAATAACACCTCATCCGCATACGGAACAAGGGGTGAGGAGGGGTAATCGGTGAGTGCGATAATATGAGCACCTTTCCTTTTCCCGTATTTCAGACATTCAACCGTAAAGCGGGAATAGCGGGCAAAGCCAATTCCCACCATGACATCATCCCGAGCTACGCGATGGAGCAAGTCAATCGTTCTGGGTTCTCCGGTAAAAAGAACCACATCCTTTTTGAGCAAGTGGAGATAAAACTCAAAAAACAGACCTAAGGCCACCGAACTGCGCGAACAGACAATTCCGACGGTGTTTGCCTTGGTCAAACGATCAACCGTTCTTTCAAACGATTCGAGATCCATCCGCTCCATCATCATCGTGATATTTTGCACATCATCCTCAAAAAATTGTATGATCGTCCGATGTTCATCAGTTTTTACCGCTCGTGATAACTGAAATCGTTCACTCGTTGTCAGGCGTGACCGCACCAGTTCTTGCAATTCCCGTGACAGCGCCGGAAATCCTGAACAGCCGACAAAAGTAGCAAAACGGGTTACTGTCGAATCACTGACACCTGCCCTGGCAGCGAGCTCACTTACCGTATAAAAAGCCGCCGTCTCAGGATCTTGCAGGATCACATCAGCGATCATTCGTTGAGACGGACTCATTTGCGCATAGAGCTGCGTAATCCGCTGTAAAGCTGATGGCCCATGTTCCATCGAGATCACCTCAATCTAACTATACCATGACCACCCGCCAGAGGGAATTTCCCCCTGTCTTTAATCGACTGTTTTCGTTTATGCGATCACCCATGCCTCTTTTGGCTTCAGCAGAGGATAGAAAAGGTTCCTCGGGTGGTGATACCTCTTTGCAGCGAGGTAGCGACTTTGAAAGTCGTCTCGCAACCTCTGATATTTCAGAGGCGAGACGACTTTCACGGAGCCCGAGCGCAAAGAGGTATCACCCGCAAGTCACAACTTCTTCAAAACAGCAAAACTTCTTTCAAATGCATCAACGGTCGCTCTGATTTCTTCATCGCCATGAGCTTCAGACATGGAGAAGCGATTCAATGGCTTCGAATAGACGCCATGATCCATTAATAGAAAATCGAGGGCAAGCCTAACATCTTTTCGAGCGAAACGCAAATCGCGATAATTGGTTATTTCGCCTTCGACGAGAACCACGTTAAATATAGTCCCTTCCCCGATGGTTTTCACAGGAATACCGTAATGTTGGCCGAGGGATTCGATCTCATTCCGCAAACGTGTCGTTCTCGCGACAATTCTCTCGAACGTTCCCGGTTGAGCTACATGACGAATCGTCGCCAAACCCGCCGCAAGAGACATCGGATTTCCGTTGAATGTTCCGCTATGAAACACCGTCTCCCCTCGATTGCGTGAATGACTGGGCGAAGCGAGTTCAAGAATCTCACGTTTTCCCCCGACCACACCGATCGGGAAACCTCCCCCGACGATTTTCCCTAATGCGGTAAGATCGGGTTGAACCCCATAGAACGCCTGAGCACCTCCCAAAGAAATGCGAAAACCCGTTTTCACTTCATCAAAGATTAAGACAATACCCAGTTGCTTGGTGAGCTCGCGCAATCGCATGACGAAATCACGGTTGGCCGCTATATATCCCGACAACATCGGTTCCAGAATCACGGCACCGATCTCGTCTTTCCTCTTCGTTAAGATGGTTTCACATGCGGCCCAATCGTTGAACGGCAGAACCACTGTATGCTTGAGATAATAATCCGACATCCCATAAGATTCCGGTATGGCCTGGGGAGATTGCGGATCTCCTGCCCGTTCCCAATCAGGGTTCACGCTCACCAATACCTGATCATGACTTCCGTGGTAATGCCCTTCAAATTTGGCAATATGGCTTTTCCCCGTAAAAGCCAGCGCGAGACGTAGAGCAAACAATGTGGCTTCTAAGCCGGAATTCGTAAACCGTACTTGTTCAAAGCTGGGGTAAAGCGTTTTTAATTCTTTTGCCATATCCAGTTCCAAGGGATACGTAGCTCCGAAACTGCTCGTCCCCTGTTCTTGCCACACCCGTTGGACGGCTTCCCGTACGCTCGGATGTCCGTGTCCTAATAAGAGTGCTCCGTATGAAAGAAGGTAATCGACATATCGCATGCCATCAAGATCAAATAACCAGGCACCTTTTGCTTCTTGAAAAGTGATCGGGAAGGGTTCAAAAAATCTTAGATTTCCGTTGACCCCTCCTGTTATATGATTTTTTGCCTGTTCAAAAAAAGAAGCAGACTTTGGACGCTTCTCACGGTAATGGGCTTGCAAAGCAGAAATGTTCACCTTTTACACCTCCAACGAGTTTATGAAAATATTATTTCATATTTATTTAATATATGCAAATAAAATTTCAGAGCTTTAGAAAAGATGCTCTTCCTCCCCAACTCTCCTCTTTCCACATTCGATCCATTCATCGCCAAATGAAAGGGAATTGTGAATCCAAGTATGTAATTCCTCGATCTCTTACGAAGTACTATAGAAGTACTAAAAATGGTCTACAAACTGAACCAACAGATCTGGAGGGAGGTTTTCATTACAATCGGATTCCTTATTCAAAGTAAGTTTCCGGTTGTGATCAAAAAGGAATGAATTTGTCACATCGATTCGCGAAAATGTTATTTCCGAAGTTGGTATTGGAGTTGGATCGGTTAAGACAGAAAAACAAAGAATTGTCAGTAGAACATGCCGAGATGGAATCCCAATATGAAGTTTTACAGAACAGTTTGAAGGGAATTTACAAAGCTCTGCAAAAGTTTCAGCTGCTTGCGATCGAACAGGTTAATAACGGGGAATTAGCAATGGTTTTGCGGCATGATATCAGTCCGTCCGACCTGCAAATTCTTGTCTACGATCTTGATTTCTTGGAACCCTTCGCTTTTATGGAACTTACGTATGATCGAGAGCTGCGAATCATCCATATTAACCGGATGGAAACGAGTGAAAGCAATCAAAGTTACGGTTCTCTTGCGATGAAAGGGCTTTTTAAAATCGCCGAATCACTTTGGATTCGAAAAATTGAAGGCGAGATTACACCGGTAGACGGGGATCATCTTGACCGCCTCAAGTCGTTTTATGAAAAGCATCAGTTTCATGTCCGACTCAGCAACGAGAAAAAGTACGCGAAAATCGTCTGGAAGCGGGCACAATCATGATTCGTGCCCAGTTTCTGTGTTCAAACTTTGATCATTCTTTTTTGTCATAAAATATGGGCGAATCAGGAAGGTCTATGTTAGAATGAAGGGAAGGAGTGAGGGAAATGTTAGAGGAGTTAAAAAGAGCGAAAAATTTTAACGCTGGGCCTTCCGCATTGCCTCTCGAAGTCTTGCAACAAGCGCAACAAGAGATCGTAGACTTCAAAGGTACGGGCATGTCGATCATGGAAATGAGCCATCGCAGCAAAACATACGAAGACGTGCACAATGAAGCCCAGGAGCTATTGAGAGAACTGATGGGAATACCCGAAAATTATCACATCCTTTTCCTGCAAGGCGGCGCCAGCTTGCAGTTTAGTATGATCCCCATGAACTTTTTACAGCGAGGACAGGCTGCCGGTTATGTATTGACGGGCAGCTGGTCTGAAAAAGCGCTGAAAGAAGCGCAACTTCTCGGGGAAACATTCATCGCCGCTTCGACCAAAGAAGGCAACTACCGTCGCATCCCCTCTTTGGATGAGCTGCAATATGACCAGAATGCCGCTTATCTGCATATCACGACAAACAACACGATCTTCGGGACGGAATGGTCAGAGTATCCAGACACCGGAAATGTTCCGTTGATCGCCGACATGTCCAGTGATATCCTTTCGAGACCGATTGACGTAAGCAAATTTGCGTTGATTTATGCCGGCGCGCAAAAAAATTTGGGGCCTTCAGGGGTTACTCTGGTGATCATCCGCGATGACCTCGTGGAAAGAGGCACGCAAGACATTCCGACGATGTTAAAATACAGCACTCATGCGAAAAATAATTCCCTTTACAATACACCGCCGACATTCGGGATCTATATGTTGGGGCTCGTCGCAAAGTGGGTGAAACAACAAGGCGGTGTTGAAGCGATTTATAAACGAAATTTGGCAAAAGCTCAATTGATCTATGACGTCATTGATGCGAGCAACGGGTTCTACCTGGGGCATGCGGAAAAGAACAGCCGTTCTTTAATGAATATCACCTTCCGCTTGAAAACGGAGGAACTAGAAAAGAAATTCCTGGAAGAGTCGAAGCAACAAGGATTTGTCGGCTTGAACGGTCACCGCTCCGTCGGCGGTTGCCGCGCTTCTACCTATAATCCCGTACCAGTGGAAAGTTGCATCGCTTTAAAAGAATTCATGGAAGAATTCCAGAAAAAAAACGGATAAATGATCAGAGAAACCCTTGTCTCAAGTTGTTTTCGAGACAAGGGTTTTCTGATCATAAAGAAAGGGAAGGCCAACCGTTCCGCTTACGCCTTCTCTGCCTAGTTGCGCTTCTAATAATATGTACGCAACAATCGTATCTTAGATATCGCATGAATTTCATACGTGTCCATCGTGCTGGGAATTAATACAGTGTCTCCCTGCTTCAAGGAAAGGGATTCGTACTCCCCGTCTGTCTTCAGAACCCCTTCTCCCTCAGCAACAATAAGAATATCAGGATTCCCTTTTTTACCGATTTTCATCGAATAACAAGAATCTTCGATCGAAATTTTTTCAATAACAAAATAAGGACAAGTCGCCAACTGTTCATGGAAAATTTTTCTTGTTTTTTGTAAAATTCGTTGCATGGTAGAACAATCTTGGAAAATTTGATCTTGTCCATATCGCATAACATCAGCCGCTTTTTCAATATGCAGTTCCCGTCCCTTTCCTTGTGCATCGACCCGATCCCAATCATACACGCGATAAGTCACATCGGATGTTTGCTGAATCTCAATCAAAGTTGTTCCAGCAAGCAAGGCATGCAGGGTTTGAGAAGGGATAAATACGAATTGGTCTTTTTTAATTTCTATATAACGCAAATAGTCTTTGATCCGTTTTTGTTTCACCGCAGAGAGAAACTCTTCCCGATTTTGAAAAGAGTGTCCATAATTGATTAGGCCCCCTCCCCGACAATCCAATATATACCATGCTTCTGTTTTTCCAAAATCACCTTCGACTTCTTGGGCATATTGGTCATGTGGGTGAACCTGGACTGACAGATCATCTTCCGCTTCCAGAAATTTTATCAGGAGAGGAAAACGGTTTTGAGGTGAATTTCCTAAATAAGCTTGCGGATATTCTTTAGTTAGTTCAACCAGAGATTTACCAGCAAAGTGGCCATTCGTAACCATGCTTGTGGCATGAGGATGACCCGATAACACCCAATACTCGCCAATCGGTTCTTTTCTTGTTTCGCCGAAGAGCGACTTGAGTTTGTGCCCGCCCCAAATCCGTTGGTGAGCAATCGGGGCGAATTTAACAGGATAGAACATGCTATTTTTCCCCTTTCTTCTTGAAGAAGACAGCCGCTGCTCCAATCACTCCCGCATGTTGCCGTAAGGAAGCGGGAACCACCTGGGTTTTGCAACCATCCGGATTCAGGGCATAGCTGTGAATATAGGATTGCACCGCTTCAAACAGTGGAGCCCCCACTTCCGATACCCCTCCTCCAATTACAATTTTTTCCGGATCAAATAAGTTGATGAGCGTCACACATCCGACTCCTATCGCGTTAAACACCTCTTGAATAAAAGGCACAATCTTCGGTTCTCCCTGCTGATAAAGCTGGAAGACCTCCTTAGTCGATAACGGTGTACCCATGATTTCCGATCCGCGACGGGCAATGGCTGTTCCGGACGCAATCCATTCCAGACATCCTTTTTGCCCGCAAGTACATTTTCCATAAGAGGGATCAATGACCATGTGTCCAATATCACCGGCATTCCCCCGTGCACCGGTGAACAGTTTCCCATCCAAATAGAGTCCTGCTCCGATCCCTGTGCTTATCGTTAAATAGATAAAATGCTCGCTTTCCTTTGCCGAACCCACCCATTTTTCAGCCAAAGCCGCAGCATTCGCATCATTTTCGAGGAACACAGGAAAGGAAAATCGTTCCTTGAACCATTCTACAATCGGGACATGGATCCAACGGGGTAGATTGGGAGGACACGTAATACAGCCTTTTTTAGCATCTAAAGGGCCAGGTGCGCCAATGCCAATCCCCGCCAATTGTTCCAAGGGAATATGAGATTGTTGGATAAGTTGTTCAACCGTTTCAATGATCTCCTCGATCACTTCTCGGGGAGAACGTTCCAAATCGGTAGGAATAATCGTTTGGGAATGCAATTGACCAGCCGCATCCACAATTCCCACAGCCACTTTTGTACCTCCGATGTCAATACCTATGGCGTACATGATTATTCCTCCTTCAAGTATAAAAGTACACAAGAGATGAAGGCTCCCGGCCACGAAAACCAATGTCTAGACTCGACAGTCCCTCTCTCTTCATGAATAGCTTCGGAAAACAATCCATCCCACTGAACCACTTGTTTAAGCTTGCACAGGACCTGATCCTGCCGCGTCGAGTCCTCAACCAAACCGCTGAAAAGCAGCTCTTGCCCGTCTCCTAACGGCCAGGCATGTGGCGTATGAACCGATCCAAGCCCTCCAAATTCTCCCGTATAGAATCCACCCTTATTTTCCGGGCTGAAGGCAAACTCCATGGTATGAATCCATCTTTCATCCTTCCGATCGCAAAATCCCCAGATTGGAGCATAAACAGTCGGCAAATCATTGGCGTCATGATAGAGTTGATAATTACCCTTCAAATCTGTAAGGTAAGCAAACAATTCCCGATCCTTATGGGATGTCACAAAGGCATCCAGGCAATCTTGTTTCACTCGATCCGCCCATTCGAAAAGATCCGCTTCATAAAAAGCAAACGTCTCATTTAACGTTGCAAGCTGCTGAAGAGTATGCCAGACAAGAACCTGACTGGAGAAGTGATATGGATAATCCACTTTATCATCAGCTGGGGTTTCTCCGGTCCGGAAGATCCACTTCTGATCATCCTTATATTCCATCATCATATTCAAAATGTCTTTCACCTGTGGAAGTAGGCGTTGAACGGTTTCTTTGTCGCAGAATCTTTCATGATAATCACAAAGTTCAAGAAGGGGATAACACTGTTGATCCAATTGAAACACTTTATCTTTACACAACCCATTGGTTAAATAGGCACGTCCCCAATATCGATCAGGCCGTTCTGCTTTTTCAAACATCCAGAGCAAATGCCCGCGAAGAATCTGCCGGATTTTATTTCTCCATTCCCATTCATAAGAAACTTCAAACAGCTCATTTACGTTTTTCTCCGATTCCAGCAAAAGCTGCATCATATAATAGGCATCCCGGTTCCACGATAAAGGAAGTAACTGATGATCCGTGATCACACAGACATGTTCATCGGATACAGGTATGGAGCAGCAGGAAACGATATAATTCACATTTCGTTCGATCAAAAACTTCGTTATGTTTTCCTGGCCGTTGTGTTTTTTCCACCTCGGGCCGTGTTGGAAGGCTTTTGCTTCCAATTCTTCTACGTAAGAATAATGCAACTCCGGTTGGCCTTCTACCTGAGTATGAGCGATATAAACGATATGAATCGTACGGCTTTCCCCTTTTTTAAGATGAAGTTCAGCTTCATGCCGATATGTAATCGGCTCATCCGCTCTTTTTTCCATGGGAGAAAGAATCAACGGTTCCCCTTCTTCAAAGAGATACACATCAACCGTTGCCGGTAAATGGGCATTCATAATCAAAAGGTGATTTTGCTGGACTTTCATCACATTACTTAACGGAGGGATCGGGATAGGCCCAGCTTCGGTCAATTGACCATAGCTACAGCGGTTTAAGCTAAAGGTTCCGCCAACCTCAAACGGTACACGAACCGTTTGATCACCTCCATTTTTGACTTCGATTCGCTGAATCAAAAACGCTTTCTCTTTCTCCTCCACGGCAAGAAACAAGGAACTGACATCTATCTCTCCGAACCGGTCATAGAAAAAAGGGAATTTCTTCTCCGCCTGATAAACTTTCTGTTTTTGAAGATTCCCTTTCCATCTGAATCCAAAACCGTCCACTTGATCTGAAATCAACCGTCTTCGATATTGACGCACAAATGCGCTATCATACCACTTATCATTAGGAAACTGTCCGATCGGAGCCAGGGTCACAAATCCCTGGCTCGGATGATAGTAGTTGATTGATCGAATCAAACCATCAGATCCGATACTGGCGGATAACCGCCCACATCCTACGTCAACAGGCTTCTGATTCATGACCGATAACAGCGGAAAAAGGGAATAGGATAGGTTCATCGTTTGCATGGTTATCTCTCCACAATCTCAATTTTTATTTGAAATATGATCTCTATTAAGAATGACCCATAGAATTTCTTTGCGCCTCTGCGCCATTAAACACTTGGGCCTTACCTTGTGGCAGTTTTACGGATTGCTTTAAAATGTCCTTCTTGATCACATTCCGGAATATAAGAAGGAGTCCCCCGACTGCTACATACAAGATCGATGTTAAAGCCATGGCCATCCCCAATCCTAATTGCGGAGCATACACACCAATGATAAAAGGCGCTAACCCGCCGCCCGCAAAACCAATCGCGGTCATCGTACCCACAGCCGTCGAACGGGCTGCCGGCGTCATCACGTCATGCATGGCCGCATAAATGCTGGAATCGAAGATCCCCTTGAAAAATCCAGCTCCAATCATACTGAAGATTAAAACGTTTACAGACATCGTTTGACCACTGATGAAGACAAATGGTGCAGCCAGGATCAAGCCGGCGGCTAATATGTAGAAGCGGGCCAAAATCGTCCGTTTCACCAAAAGATCCGCAATTACGCCGCCAATCAATACCCCTGACAAACTGGACAACTGCAGTGCCGATGTTCCCGCAAAGGCCGCCATCGTAAGCGACATGTGATACTTATCATGCAAATAAGTTGGCATCCATGTGTTCAAAGCCCAAGTGACAAAGTTCGCTCCGAAGAAAACGATGGATAGTAGAATCGCGGAAGGCGTTTTATAAACCGTCGACAAAGGCACTTTTTCCACCTTTTCCGCTTGATCCGCCATCCCTTTTTCCGGTTCCTTCATCATCTTCCAAAGAACAAAGGCGATTACGATCCCTAAAGCCCCATACAAGAAAAATGCATATTTCCAATGATACTGATCCGCCAAATAACCGGCAAATGTCGTTCCAATGATCCCCCCGGCGAACACAGCCGTCTGATGCAAGGATAAAGCCCGCGTCCGTGTCCTACGATCATGATAATCACTGATCATCGCTGTTCCAGCCGGATAATAAGAGGCTTCCCCCAATCCGGTCATCGCTCGAAAGAAGATAAACATCCCTAAAGAACCGGCCAAAGGCGTAACAAAGGTGATGATACTCCAGAAAATCAAGCCGCCCAAAATAATCGTTTTTCGTTTGAACCGGTCTCCCAAAAATCCCGCCAGTGGAGCCGAACAAGCATAGACCCAAAGAAAAGCGGTGCCCAATAATCCCAATTCCGCCGCCGTAAAGCCGTATTCCACTTTCAATTTCGGCATAACGGCCGTGATTGCACTGCGGTCGGCATAGTTAAAGAAAGAGACGACCCAAAGCATGGCGACAATTGCCCATTTGTAATTCTCGCCAACCATGAATGAGGGACTACTCGTCTTTTTGCCATTCGTACTCATGATTATTCTCCTTTCAACTTTTTTTAAGCCCTTTCATTTATCTATCGATTGTCGATCGGACTAGGAAAGAGAAGAAAGGGCAAAGGTATCGTTAATCACGAGAGCCGCTGCTCCCAGAACTACTCCATCTCTAAACTCGGAGGAAACGATTGGAATCCTTTTTCCGCCTATACTCAACACGCGTGTAGCCACCGTAGACTTAACAACTTCCAAAACATAGGGAACAAAACCTATTCCTCCCCCCAAAATAACCATTTCCGGCGCAAAAAAGTTAATTAGGTTGGAAATGGCTACCCCTAGGTATTGAGCCGCCTCTTCAAACGTTTGTTGAGCAATCGCGGAATGATTTTTTAAAGCGCTTACAATTTCATGAAAGGTAATCGAATCTATAGATTCACCATATATATTACGCTCCTTTTCGGGAGCAATTTTCAGCTTCTTCTGAACCGCCTCTTCGATTTTGGGAATGGAAACTAACGTTTCCAGACAACCATAATTCCCACAACTGCATTTTTCGCCAAACAAGTCGACGGTAGAATGACCGATTTCCCCTGCTTCTCCGTTTAGACCGCGATATAGATTCCCATTCACAATAATTCCGCTCCCAATCCCCACATCGGCGAGCACATATATAAAATTTTTCAAATGTTTTCCCTTTCCAAACCACTTTTCGGTGAGGGCAGCGACATTGGCATCGTTATCAATCATGACTGGAAAATCCAAAGTTTCGTCTAAAATCGATCGCAATGTGATCATCTTTTCACTGTAAAAGTTAGGTGGAGAAATGAAATATCCGCCTTCAATTTCATTCAGTGGTCCGGGCAAGCCGACCCCAATCCCCAAAACAAGGGATCGGTCTATCCCGGTTTCTTTCAGCATCTCCTCTAAACTGTTTTTAACATATCGAACGATCTGAAAAATCGTTTCTCTTCCGCTAGTTCCTTTCATTCTAAATGAAAGGAACTTGCCGTTTAAATCTGTTAATGCCATTTTGACCGATGATCTTCCCAATTCCACCCCCACGGCGTAATAGCACTTCTCATTGAAGGTTAACAATACCCGTCGTCTGCCACCTGTAGACTGCCCCAGTCCCACCTCCTTCAATATATTCCCTTTTAACAACTCCTCTACAATCCTTGTCACTGTAGGCTGAGGTATGTTTAGCCCTTCGGAAATTTCCACTCTGGATACAGAGTCATTTTTTCTGACAAACTCCACGACCCTTTTCATGTTCAATTCTTTTACGACATCAAACGCTTTCATAAACACTCCTTTTAACCGCTTTCAATAAATGAATCTCTTCGATTTCTCTACTTTTTCTCTCAATCATTATTATAACTTAGGTTCAACTTATATCCAATATGAAATTATCTAAAATTCTTATAGATTTGATATCGATGAAAAAACGAATATGCTCAACCTGCTTAGTTTTGTGGTCTCTTCAAATAAGCTTTGATCCACATCACCTGATAAGGTTCCAGCGTGACTTCGATCCGATTCTTCACTGTATGGATCTGTTGTTCAGAAATGATTTCCATAAAAGACGACCCTTTCTTAATTCCATAATCCTGAAGAGGGATGTTTACAGTTTGGAATTCATGGGATACATTATGCAGACAGATGATTTGCTCTTCGCCATCCAAACTGGTACGCAGCAGTGAAAATACATGGTCATTGAGGAATAAAACCCTTTGCTCCGCATTGGGGTGAAAGACCTTCTCGCTTCTACGTTTTCTCAGGAGAACCTTGTATTGGTTAAATACTTGATGACGCAAAGAAGAAGGTTGATCAAGTTCTTCTTCCACTTTATCCCGACTTAATTTTTCGCGATTAATGCTTCTGTAGCGTCCTGTTTCCTCTACTCCCTTCTGGTCATTTCTTGAACCTAATAAACTATGAATATAGATGCCCGGCACTCCCGCTAAGGATAAGAGAATCGATTGGGAAACGATAAATCTCTTCACTTTCAGATCTTCTGGATCTTCTGGGTGAGACAAAGCATCGAAGTAATTAATATTTAATTCATAAGGGCTTTGCGTGCCATCCCCGTTGTTCTTATAGGAGACATAACCCCCATGATCTTTTACCTTTTTCACCATCGCCTGAATCTCTTCTTCCGATAAAATCCCCTTGGCCGGCATGACCCCAATCCCATCGTGGGAAGCCAGAAAGTTAAAGAAGGTTGTCCGATCTGAAATGGGTTCTAAGGAGTCTGCCCATTTTAATAGATGACTTGCATTCCCCGTATGAAGGGCATTCAAGGTTAAAGGCGGCAACGGGAATTGATATACCATGTGTGCTTCATTATATCCATTACCAAAGTAGCTGATATTCTCTTTGTGTGGCACATTCGTTTCCGTGATGATGATCGTTCCTGGTGCCACGATCTCCAGTACATTCCGGAACAATTGGACAATCTTGTGTGTTTCCTCCAAGTGGATACAGCTGGTGCCAAGCCGCTTCCACAAATAGCCTATGGCATCTAAACGGATGAATCTGGCTCCCTTACCCACGTAGAATAACAGAACTTCAATTATTTTCAGCAAGACCTTTTCATTTTTATAGTTGAGATCAATCTGGTCTTCGCTGAAGGTGGTCCAAATGTGCTTAGTTCCTTCCTTGGTTTCAAACGAGGTGAGCAGCGGTAAAGCTCTCGGCCTCGTCACAGTCGAATAATCAGCATTCGGATCCGATTCTATGAAGAAATTTTTATACTCTGGATTTCCCTGTACATACTCACGGAACCAGTCGCTTCGAGCGGAGATATGGTTGATGACGGCATCAAACATCAGCTCAAAATCTCCAGATAAAGCTTCTATTTCATTCCAGGTACCTAATTCGGGATTTACTTTAAAATAGTCGATCACTGAAAAGCCGTCATCCGAGGAATAGGGGTAAAATGGCAGAATGTGAACAGCGGATATGACATCCTTCAGGTGTTGGTTCAAAAATTCGTGCAGGCTTTGCAGATGGGGTTTTCCTTCTTCCTTGATTTGATCACCATAGGTGATCAAGACCACATCCTTCTCATCGACCCATGGCTTATGTAAGCCTTTTCCTTCGAATCTTTCCAAAAGGTCTATGATCTCTTCTAAAATACGCTTGCCTTTCTCTTCTCCATAGACAAAATTTAATTGATCCCGCATGCAATCGATCTTTTCCTGCGGGATATCCTTGCGGTTGATCATGAGTTTTCTCATATCTTACACCTCCGCCTCTTTTATCTGATGATTCGGCTCAAACGGGCGATTCCTTCTTCAATCGCTGTACAAGCCTCCAGGGCGCTCAAGCTTCTTTTAAAGGAATCAATTGCAATAACAATTTTCACTCGATCCTCCTCCTAGATGAGCTTTTTCCCACGTCCTTTTCATATTCAGTTCTTTCATAACGTAAAACGCTTTCACAAACACTCCTTTTGAGCGATCATGGCAATTTGATCTCATCGATTCCTTTATTTTTCCTCTAGGATCATTATAACTTAGTTTTAACTTATATCCAACATGAAATTATCTAATATTTACATGTATTTGATAGCTGAAAATGCACTTGCTCATCTACTTTTTCCGTGTACCTTCCGATTTTTATTGATTTCATGTATGGAAGCGGGGCAACAGGGTGTTCGATCCCTTGTTCCTTACAGTCAGCCCCGCCCCCACTTTCTTGAGTCAATAAATCTAGCCTTGTGTATAATCCGCAATTGGCTTGAATGATCTGTTGAAACGTTGGCATTCTTCCTCGAGATCGTTCGCATATCCTCTGCGCTTGCAAAATTCATAAAAAATATGAATTTTCATTACTGGTTCATAGCTTTCGTTGCTTACTTCCTATACACCAAACGTCCTCCGACGATCGTATGAGTAACAGCCAAATGGTCATCCACCGCGATGACGTCCCCATCAAAGCCCGGTTGCAAGACTCCTTTGTTCAATCCTAACAGGCGCGCTTGGTTTCGCGCGGTCACCTGTGAGATCTGATCTTTTTTCAGATAGTTCCTCTCGATCAAGTTTCTCACCGCCTGATCCAATGTCAAAGTACTGCCGGCGAGGGTGCCGTCATGAAGAGACGCTTTCCCTTCGCGAACCTGTACCATCTGCCCGCCAAGTTCGTACTCTCCATCCGGCATGCATGTCGCGCGGATCGCATCCGTGATCAGCAGAAGGCGGTCCACCCCTGTCGCCCGAATCATCGACCTGATGACAGCCGGGTGTACATGCATAAAATCGGCAATCAATTCTACATAGATTTGGTCATCCGATAATCCCATGCCGAGTAGTCCAGGTTCGCGGTGATGCAGGCTGTTCATCGCATTGAAGAGATGGGTGATGCTTTGTGCCCCCCACTCTTTCCCTTTTTGCGCTTCTGCATAAGTGGCCGCGCTGTGCCCCATGGAAACCATGATTCCTTTTTCCCTCGCATAGCGAATCAACGCTTCCGTACCGGGGAGTTCTGGTGCGATGGTCATCACTTTCACTTGCCCTTGGGAGAGGCGGATCCACTCATCCAGGAGCACAACGGAAGGCTCCAAAATGTGCTGGATGGGATGGGCACCCAGTTTGCGCGGGCTGATAAACGGTCCCTCCAAATGAAAACCGAGCAACTGCGCCCCTTCCGACTGAAATCCCGGTTTCAGAGCGCGCATCACCCGATTGGTTCGGTCCACGCTTTCCGTGATCGTGGTTAAATACAATCCCGTCGTACCATGTGCGGCATGGGTCTTTGCGATGACTCGAAACGCTTCTTCCGTCGCATCCATCGTGTCGGCGCCGCCACCACCGTGGATATGAATGTCGATAAACCCCGGATACAAGAATCCGTCGGTTTCGATGCGTGTCGCCCCTTCCAGATCGGTAGCAGACAGTTGGCCGATTTTCGTGATGATTCCGTCTTCAATGAGGATCTGTTGTCTCTGGTCGTTCAGGATTCCGGATACGACTGTTTTCATCTCTAACGCGCGAATCTGCGCCTTCCTCCTCCCCTACATTGAAAATGAGTGCTTGGGTGGATGTATCGCTTTGCACTTGGGTTCTTTGAGGCATATGCTTCGCGCTCATGCTCCGTGGAGGTCGTCTCGCACGGAATATGATCAATGTTGCGAGACGACCTCCAAAGTCGCTATTACGCGCAAAGCATATGCCATCTAAACGGTTTATAGGAAGCGGAACGACCTTCCACTCACCTCTGCGCTGCAAAGCGATACCATCCACCCAAAAGTCACTCCATTTTTTGTGGCAAACTTAAGCCTCTATGCCCGCCACATTGCAAATTTTCACTGGAGTCCCTCATGCCGTTTTTGCAACGAGTGTACGAATCGTGGCGTAGCAGACGATTTCAAAAACCGGAACGAAATCCGGGAGTATTCTCGATCCCTTCCCCTCGCCGACTAATGGAACGCACTTTCCATGCATTTTCTATCATAACAATTAGATGTTTTGATGTCGAAACAGGTTTCTTCGAAGTTGAATCCGATATTCTGTGTAACCGTTTCTTTTACATATATGCTTAACATAGGGTTATTCGAAATGTTGGCGATAAATCTCATTTGACACCCATGAACCGAACAGGTATTATAATGAATAAATTATTCATTCAATAATAAGGTGATGAAAATGCCACGAACAGAAGAAGCGAATCAACGTCTTCGTGAAGCGCAACGTGCGAAGATTCTGGATGCCGCAAGGAAGGTCTTTGCTCGCAAAGGCTGGGCAGCTACTATGGCTGACATTGCCGCTGCCGCCGAGATCAGCCAGGGGCTGGCCTATCGTTATTTTGCCAACAAGGAGGCAATTTTTAACGAGGTGGTCAAACAGGCCGTGCAATCCGGTTATTCGAGACTGCAACGCATTCTAGAGATGCCGGGTACACCAGGGGAACGGCTTGAACTTTTGGTTTCAAGGGTATTCGAAAATAGGCGTGAACGGCTTGAATTCTTTCAGTTGATCGTTCAGGCATTTCAGGATGAGGCGACGCCGGAGGACCTCCGTGATCTTCTACGCATGCAGAGCCAGACCTTTCAAGACGTGATGAGGCAACTGATCGTCGAAGGCCAGGCAACCGGAGAGGTCGCCGATGGCGATCCAGACCAACTCGTATTAGCCGTTATTGCGTGTCTTAACGGTTTATCCAGTTTGGCTTTACGCCTTCCCGAGAAGTTCAAAAACCATTTTCCTGAACCTCGAATTATCATGCGGATGCTCAAACCATAGAGAGCCGAGGATGCCCAGCAATCTTGCTAAGAAAGAAACGGAGGTAACAATCATATGCATCATATAACGCCCATTTTCATTGTACTGCTCGTCCTGTTTTCGATGGTTCGACGAACCCGGAGGACGATCGGATTTCAAAAATTCGTCAAAGGGCGTATGTTCACAAGAATGACACTGTTGTCCATCGTCGGCGTCATTTTTCTGGTCATGGGCTACTTGAATCCCATGGCGTACTTCTATGATGCCATCGGAATTGTATTGGGCGGGGTCATGGCCTTCTACGCGATTCGCACCACATCCTTTGAATGGTGCAAAGACGCCTGGTTCTATCGCCCAAATCCATGGATTGGTGTGCTCCTACTCGTGCTGTTCGTCGGACGTATCGCCGACAGAGTGTATCAAGACTACGCCCTGCTTGGTACATCTGCCTCAGCCAACAGGCAATTCGCAGAACAAGCGCAGTTAGCCACCTACTCTCATGATCCAATCACAACCATCATTCTGTTCACGATGATTACTTACTACGTCATTTACTATATGTTCCTTATTCGAAAAGAACGGTATCTGGAAACTGAAGGGCAAGGAAAGGAAGGAAAATAAATCTATTCATAAATAACCCGCTCCAAATATGTGATATAACAAACCGGTCTCCTTAAAGTTTTGAGAACCGGTTTTTTTTAGCCGGAATAAAAATGGTAAAACATTCTATTTAGGTGACTTGTTTCGCGTGCTCCAATCGATATTTCCCATGGGAATACCGCCTGTTTTTAAAAGATGGTTCAAACAAATATTATGCGACTACCTTGAAAACTAGTGCTTGGGTGGGTGTATCGCTTTGCGCTTGGGTTCGATGAAGGTCGTTCCGCCCAGATTCTGTACATAGGTTGCGGAACAACCTTCAACTCACCTCTGCGCCGCAAAGCGATACAACCCACCCAAAAGCCACTCCGTTTCTTGAGATAGCCTTATACTTCTTCCCTCACGCGAAACTTTTCATCCTCTGTTGGCGCCGCTTGCGGCATGGGGGACTATTTTGAGAAGAAATGTATAAAACTAGTTCATAAAAGGAATCTAACTCGTTTGACGTCATAAAGAGGGTGAGAGGGTTATCGAGTATTGAATTTGGTTTTTGATCATATTTTGTTATTAGTGATCTTTCTTCGAAAAATCGATACTCGATAGATAATAGATGATTGTACCAAAAGAAATATTCTTTCCGTTGTGTGAAGTTTGAACTTGTGGGACAAAATGATAAATATGCTTAAGGCTCATATATTATCATAACCACTTTGTAATGAAAGGAGTTTCGAACATGGTAACGATTGAACACGTGATTCGATCAGAACAAAAAGGACGCATCACTTACCAAGGCAATCTGCTTTCTCATCATGCGGACGCACTTTCCACAATCCCCCTGTACAATCATCCCGATGGAACCGGTTATCAACGCCCATTTGATAGCACAAGGGCGCTTTCGTACGCCAATTACTTAGAACAAAAGGACGCATGTTTAACCCCAGTCATTTTAAACGCTGATGGTAAATGGAGCTTCCAACCATACGACGAGAACCATCCTGATTACGGTCGGTTGATCTGCATGGGACCCGCACGCGTGATTGACGGCCAGCATCGCTTGGGAGGGATCGACAAATATCATCGGATTCTTAAAAATGAAGAAGTGCTACCCGTTCCTTTTCTGGCTTTTCATGTTTTGTATCCGGATGAGGAAGTATCGATCTTTGACACGATCAACACCAACCAAGTCGGGCTCACGAAATCGCTTCTCGTGTATTTAAAAAGGGACAAAGAAGATTTTGCCCGCCTGGCCATCGATCTTGCGGAAAGCAAAGATTCACCTTTTTATAACCTAGTCGTTGTTGTTACCAAAAAGAGCACAGAGCGTCCATTCACGTTGGATCATCTAAAGAGAGCTTGTGAACTCCTCATTAAAGGAGGGCCCCTAGAAGAGCTTAGCCTGGAACAAAAAAGAACGGCGATCATCGTATACTTTCGGGAGATCAGCCGTGTATTTGAAGAGGCGTGGACTTCCAAAACCGCTTTTAAACTTCGCAGTGTGATGGGTCTGATGAGTTGTGCCGCCGTGGGGCATAACATTTTGGAAGCCGCTTGGGATCCCCGTAATCAATGGATTGACGAGGGGGAAGTCAAACGGATGGTGTGGAAACTGCATACGTTCGACTGGTCGAGGACAGGTCCGCTGCGTTACGCATCAGGCATTCCGGGACAACGTTACGTATATCAAGTACTTAAACATATGATCTTTGACGTTCCTGTCAAAACACAACCACCTGCTGAAAGACCCAAGTTTAATATCGGCATACAAGTGAGCTGAGCAGAAAACGCTCATTCTAGATGGGCGACCATAGCAGAGGGTGTTCAGTAAACTTCATGATCACTACACATGCTGCAAACGGTGCCATCAGAGGATGAAAGTTTCTTTTGCGGAAAGAAAAGTTTGAGGCTGCCCCCAGAAACGAAGTGGCTTTTGGGTGGGTGTATCGCTTTGCAGTGCAGAGATGAATGGAAGGTCGTTCCGCTTCCTTTAAGCCGATAAGAAGGCATATGCTTAGCGCGTAATAGCGACTTTATAGGTCGTCCCGTTCCTTTTGAAAGTTGAAGAGGCATATGCACCGAACCCAAGCGCAAAGCGATACACCCTCCCAAGCACTAGTTTTTCAGATAGTCCTTTCTCGTCATTCCATGATACAATATGTACAAGGTGGTGATGAGAAAGCACGATGATCATCGGTTTCGGTTTTGGCAGTCCTCTCACCAGTTTATTGATGTTACTCGCTACATCTCTCATCAGTTACTCGATTTTTAAATGGATACAATCCCGCAAGCAGAATGATGATCTTGATGAAGAAGCACGAAGAGAGGCACTCCGCCGTTACTATCGTGAACAAAGAGAACGAGCCCGTCAAATGATGCAGGAGTACGATTTGACGGATGAAGAAATTGAGCGGCGGATTGATGAAGAATTGAAGAGAAAATGGTGACAGGAGGCCGTCATTGGGCCTCCTGTTTTTCTATGGGCCGATGGTAGATCGATTATTTGTTTTCCGGACCTTTTTCGGGATCGATTCTTGTCCTCGATTCATTTTCCCGGTTTGTTCGGGAACGGGCCGTCAATTGTCTTGCGTCTTCCGTCTTAGGAAATCGTCTTATATTCTCTTTCATTCTGTATGCCTCCTTTGCGATCAGGAGTTTTGTTCCTACCCTGGTTCGGGACGCTGATGATACCGCGTGTATCAAACATGATCCAAAGCACTTCGGCAGTCGTTTATACAGGCTTCCATATTGGTCAAGGCGCTTTGCAAACGTTGTAACGCCATTTGATCGCGCGTTTCCTTTACGGCCGTTTGCAAATCCGAATAAATTCCTTCACAGCGTTGCAGGCAGTAGCGGATCTGATCATTTGTCGCCATACCATCACCCTTCTTAACCATAATAATTTTATGTAGTAACACAGACTCTTTCATGATTACATTCGTAGTTTTAACTGATTCCTTTCTCTTCATTCCCTAAAGAGAGGTTTTAAGGCTTCCACAAGAAAACGAATAAAAAAATCCCGGCGAAAACCGGGATGTCAGCGTGCACAAGGTTTAGAACATGCGTTTCACAGCGGTGATGTGTTTGCTCCAATAGGATCCGGGTGCGACACTCAGATATCCTACTCGACCAAGGCCACCACCCTCTTGTATCATACGACCGTTTCCTGCATAAATCCCCACATGCCTTCCTCCGTCAAAAATGAGCAAATCACCCGGACGCATCTGGCTCTTGGGTACTGGATTCCCAACGGAACGGGCTTGTACACGGCTCGATCCGGAGAACTTGTACCCCAATGCATGATGATATACATATGCGGTGAAATTGGAGCAGTCGAAGCCATACTGTCCACGGTCTTCATTATGACCCCACCGGTAAGGAGTTCCTAATTTGCTTTCGGCTACTTGTAACACCGCATCTAACTTCGTCTGATGGTCATCATCCAGAGAAGCAATAGGAGTGATGGAACGATCCAACTTCACACCGTGCGGCAACGAATGCAAAGTTGTATCCTGGTTTTGGTAGGAAGACGTATGAGACGAATCACCTGCAGAAGCATACACAGATGTGGAGACGACAGCGTTACCCGCGAGCAAAACAGCTCCCAAAGTAAGAGAGAGGAAAAGCTTTTTTCCTTTCATTGTAACATCACCTTTCCTTTTCTTCGCCTCCGAGGTTAGTTGTCGGGTTTGGACTGAGGATACAGCCCACACAATGGTTCACCCCAAAGGATCTGCCATACGAGATCCGAATAATATCCCCCGTACCGCAACGATTCACATGAGCAATCATTGCGGATTCGGCATGTACTAGGATAACACAGCCCGTCCTTCACTTCCTCCCTCAAATCTTACCAAGCAAGGGAAGCTCTTACCGATTGAATAAAGTTCTACTTTACTACTATAACGCTTAAAAGCATAAATCTATTAAATTTATTTAGCTGGTTATTTTTGTTCTTGTATTATAAACTTAATTGTTGTAATATTAAAAAGTCAAAAATCGACACAGTTCTCCTTTGTTGAAAAAAACAAAAAATTAAAATGAATTAAGAAAGTGGGGGTACCATGAATTTATTTAGAAAAAAATCAATTTCTACTCTCCTAACGCAATCAAAAAGTAAAAATTCACTGAATAAGGCGTTAGGGCCTTTCGATCTCACCATGCTTGGTGTCGGTGCGATCATCGGAACGGGAATCTTCGTTCTGACAGGAGTCGCAGCTGCTAAACACGCCGGACCGGCGCTGATCCTTTCCTTTATTCTTTCCGGTCTCGCCTGTGTGTTCGCCGCTCTTTGCTATTCCGAATTCGCTTCTACCGTCCCAGTTTCCGGAAGCGCTTACACGTACAGTTACGCGACATTCGGAGAACTGATTGCCTGGATTCTGGGATGGGATTTGATTTTGGAATACGGACTGGCGTCTTCAGCAGTTGCCAGCGGTTGGTCAGGTTATTTTCAAGGCTTACTTTCCGGTTTCGGCATACATCTGCCGACAGCGCTTACCAGTGCGTACAATCCAGTAAAGGGAACTTTTGTCGATGTACCTGCTATCTTAATTGTCTTACTAATCACATTTTTGTTAACAAGAGGCGTGCGTGAATCTGCCCGCTTGAACTCCATCATGGTCATCATTAAAATCGCTGTCGTACTGTTGTTTATCGTTGTAGGGGTCAAGTTTGTTAAACCTGTGAACTGGTCTCCATTCATGCCGTTCGGTTTTCACGGAATCGCGACAGGGGCTGCGACTGTATTCTTCGCCTATATCGGTTTCGACGCCGTTTCGACCGCTGCCGAGGAAGTCAAAAACCCTCAACGCAGTATGCCGATCGGTATCATCGGTTCGCTTGCGATCTGTACTGTCCTGTATATTGCAGTATCGGCGATTTTGACGGGTATCGTCCCTTATCACATGCTTGATGTGAAAAACCCAGTCGCATTCGCGTTGCAATACGTTCATCAGGATTGGGTGGCCGGTTTCATCTCGCTCGGAGCGATTCTCGGAATCACGACGGTCTTGTTGGTCATGATCTACGGACAATCACGTCTTGTGTATGCGATTAGCCGTGATGGTTTGCTGCCAAAAGTGCTCTCATCCGTCAACGCGAAGACGAAGACACCTGCGGTCGGTACTTGGATAACAGGGATTATCGTTTCCCTCTTTGCCGGATTTGTTCCTTTGGACAAGCTTGCTGACTTGACCAACTTCGGTACACTTTTCGCTTTCATGACTGTATCCGTAGGTATCATCGTATTGCGCAAAACACAGCCGGATCTGCAGAGAGCTTTTAAGGTGCCGTTTGTGCCCGTGATTCCTATCTTATCCATTCTGTTCTGTGCTTATTTGCTCCTGAACTTGCCAAGCACAACTTGGATCGGTTTCTGTGTTTGGTTTGTACTCGGACTGATCGTCTACTTCACTTACGGACACAAAAACAGTGAACTTGCACAACAGGATCTTCAAGCCCATGCTGTAAACGAAAAAGTCAGTTAATCGCTATTTTTAAAAAGCGTCTCAAAAAGAAGACATATAAAACCTAGAAGTTGCAAATCAAATAAAAAGCGGTTCCCGTCAGATCAACGGGGCCGCTTTTTTGTTCGTTGGAACCGGTTTAATCGAAACCTTTTTATTCGATTATGAGTATGCGGGAAACGGGAATCGGTACGGGCGCACCATCCAATGGCTGAAACTCCACTACATCCGGGCTGTTAGTGGAAACCAGCCGTCCCCTCTTTTGTTGGACGGATTCTCCATGTGAAGTCAACGGATTCTGACTGGAGAACGTAATCGTAACTGTCTCCCCGCTGTCAAGCGTTTGCCGCAGTTTTTCTTCGGTTGACATCGTCTCTTCCTCCTTGCATCCATGTTCAATGTTAGCGTGCACCAGAGAGGAAGAATCATACCCATCTTCAGCCGTTCATAAGAATGGACGGTTACGGGCGATACTATAGAAAAGAGTGAAACGAAGGAGGACAAATGATGGAATGGCAAGAGGAATTTACGAAGAAACTCGTTCACAATAACCAAGCGCAAATCAGTATCGACGGACAGATCTGGACAGCCCGTGCACAAGGAAGTGATTATTCTTTCAGCAACGCGTTCGGTCGCGAGGAGAAGTTTTCATCGGTAAATAAAATCGTGGATGCGATCGAATCTTGGTATGAAAACCCGACGATTGTTGTGCTATAAAATGCTTATCCATCAGATGATTTCTCAAGTATTACAGCAATTTCCCGCAAGTTTTCGATGGCTCGCTGAGGGCAAAGCTTGCAATCGTCCATATCCATCTCTCGATAGGTTTGTATGAGCTCGCGAATCTTCTGCAACACGTTCTCATGTTTCACGGACAGATTTCCCCCTTCAAACAAGTCTGTATAATCATGTATACACGCGCTTTTTCATATTCATTCATATAAACGTTCCTTTAACTCAAAAGAAAACAGGGTCCTGTAGATCATACAGAACCCTGTTTTTACATATATATTTGCTTTCAGCGAATTAGTCTTCCCATTTAACGGATTCCGTAGGGCAACCGTCTCTAGCATCCATCGCATCTTGAAGGAATTCTTCAGGTACTTCTACGAAACCTTCCAAGCCGCCCGGAAGCTTAACAAAAGCGTACCCTTCGTCATCCCCTTCGTAAACATCTGGGCATGTGGAATAGCAAGCTCCACAAGCAATGCATGTGTCTTTGTCAACCCATGTTTTAGCCATTTCTATGTTCACTCCTTAATTCCTTTATAAGCCAAGTATAAACCATGTAACTAGTACAATCAATAATCTCTTATTTTTTCACGAAACCACTTTCACGCATCCGTTGACGAGGTCTAGGTGCGATCGTTCCATCGGAACGCAAGGGAGCATGTTCCGTTTTCGCTTTCGGATCGGTGATTTCGCGCGGACCGCCAAAATGGGAGTCTTTATTGCGAACCATGTGCATTCCTCCTCGGTCTCATGATAAAGGGAACACAAGTAGGTTGCTCTTCTCTCCCCGCTTTCATGATTGAAAAAAGTACCGAAAGCGACGCCATCAGAGGATGAGAAGTATCTTTGGGTAGGACGAAATGTTTGAGGACTCTCACAAAAAACGAGTGACTTTTGGGTGGATTGTATCGCTTTGTAGCCCAGAGGTGAGTTGAAGGTCGTTCCGCTTCCTATATACCGTTAAGAAGGCTTATGCTTTGCGCGTAATAGCGACTTTGAAGGTCGTCTCGCAACATTTGATTATAATTCCATGCGAGACGACCTTCACAGAGCATGAGCGCAAAGCATATACCCACTGAGACGACCTCCACGGAGCATGAGCGCAAAGCATATGCCTCAAAGAACCCAAGCGCAAAGCGAAACATCCACCCGAGCACTAGTTTTCAAGATCATGAAAAAACGGAAGTTCGTTGAACTTCCGTTACTTATCTTCCTTATAGAAGCCGAGATCAGGATTCGGCAGAGAGATTCACATTGCGCATCGGGGTAAAAGTAGAGATCGCATGCTTATATACCATCTGTTGCTTCCCTTCCGATTCGACAATGATCGTAAAATTATCGAATGCTTTCACCACTCCACGAATCTGAAAACCGTTGACCAGGTAGATGATAACCGGAATATTTTCCCGTCGAATCGAATTTAAGAAATTGTCTTGAATATTGATCGCTTGTTTTGTCACGAGCTTTTCCCCCATGTCTATATTTATTGATAATCCTATTCGTCAAAGTTTTATAAAATTCCTGCCATCATTTGTGTAATTTCTTTGTGAATCTCATCCTGTTTCTTTTGTAGAACATCGAACCAGTGAATGCGTTTCTCCCGGCGAAACCATGAAAGTTGCCGCTTGGCGAACCGCCTTGTTCCGCGTTTAACCTCCTCGATGGCCTCTTCCAGCGTCATCATTCCTTCTATGTATGAAATGATCTCTTTGTAACCGATCGCTTGCATGGAAGTCAGACCCTTATGATACCCTTTCTGTAACAACCTCTTCACCTCATTCACCAATCCCTGATCGATCATGAGATCGACTCGCTGATTGATTCGTTCATACAAAAGTTCGCGATCCTGGATGGTCAATCCAATCATCACCATCCTGTATTTTGGTTCTTCCGGCGCTTCTTCATACGCTTCTGACATCGGTTTTCCCGTTAGATGATAGACTTCCAAAGCCCGGATCACGCGTTTTACATCATTCGGATGAAGCCTTTTGGCTGTCACCGGGTCGACATGAGCGAGTTTGTCGTGAAGATGGGTGACTCCCTTTTCTTCCGCTTCTTTCTGCAATGCTTGGCGATAAGAAAGATCCACGGCGGCTTCCGTAAAGTCGAGATAATCCGTGATCGAACGGACATACAGACCCGTTCCGCCGACAAGGATCGGGAGCTTTCCGCGAGCATCGATTTCCCTGATCTTCGCTTCCGCATATTCCTGATAATCAGCGACCGTAAACGGCTGGTCGGGATCTACAAGATCGATTCCCCAGTGAGGAATTCCCTGCGCTTCCTCTTTGGTGATTTTAGCTGTGCCGATATCCATGCCCCGGTAGATCTGCATGGAATCGGCTGAAATCACTTCACCGTTCCAACGATTCGCGAGTTCGACTCCCAGTCGTGTCTTCCCGACAGCTGTCGGTCCGACAACGATGAGCAGACGAGGTTTCTTTTCCATCGTACACCCCCTATGTCAATTCGATTTTCGCGTATGTAACAGAGCCCGAGCGGCGCTCGGGAGGCGGGAATCCGAGGCGCTGAAACTCGCCGCTCTTGCGTCTTTCTTTCAAAACGACCGCCTTCCTAGCCACTCGTTTCGCCTCTTCTATCGCCTCCATGCGTAGAGGGGCTCTCTCGGCGATCACACGCAAAGGGGCGATCGAGGCTGAGTCTTGTACGGTTTTGCGAAACATAGGGTCAAAATAAACGATATCGACCGAACGATCCGGCAATGATTGCAGAAACGCCCAATGATCCCCTTGATGCACATGAATTCTTCGCATGGCCGCATCCACTTCAGGTATCGTTGTCACCTCCGTCTGCATCCCGTAGCGAACGAGTGCGGCCAGGATCGGATTCGCTTCCACTCCGATCACCCGTCCCGTTTTCCCTACCGCATGAGAGAATACGATCGCATCGGCCCCCAGACCGAGTGTGCAATCCACAACCGTATCACCAGGCTGTACACCTGATTGCTCGATCAACACGTCATGATCACCGGAAAGTAGACGCTTGATACGAACGACCGCCATCGACGGGTGAAAAAAGAACTCTTGCTTGTCTCTATACAACGTGACCCTCTCTCCGCAAACCAGGAGCATGTCCGTTCCTAGTTCATGTAACAATGTTTCGATCGAACGGTTCCCGCGTTCCACATAACATCCGTGAAGGAGCTCGGCAAAATGTCTGGCGAGGTTCACTTGCTCCGGCTTTTGGCTTTGTGCGGTCGTCGTATATAGTGTCTCACCCATCACATCACCCTTTTAAACATTTTCTCGAGGTCATAACGCGTCATTTCGATGATGATCGGCCGACCGTGCGGGCAATGAAACGGATTTTCCAGTTCCTGCAACTGATCGCAGAGGGCCTGCATTTCTGGCATGGACAGCCATTGATTCGCCTTGATCGCCGACTTGCATGACTTGGTGATGACCAGATTCTCGATCGATTCGCGCGGGTTTGTAAATTTCCCTTGCAACAGTTCATCAATCAATTCCAGTGTGAGCCGCGCAGCGTCGAGCCCTTCCCACAAATCAGGAACGGTCCTCACCAGGAACGTTGTTCCGCCAAACCGCTCCACCTCGATTTGACAATCCCTCAAATAAGAAAGATGGGTCGCCAACGTCTCCGCTTCAGCGGGCGTCACTTCCACGGTCAATGGTACCAATAAAGGTAAAGGATTCACTTTCCGTTCCGCTACTTTGCGGGAAAATTTTTCGAACAAGATCTTTTCATGGGCAGCATGCTGGTCGATGATATACATCCCATGTTCATTCTGTGCGATCACATACATTCCCAAAACCTGAGCTACTGCTCGAAAACGCGGAACACGCGCATCCTCACGTTCCAACGGATGACTGCGAATCTGGGATGACAAAGTTTCGTTCCGTTCAGAAGGTCTGTCCTGATCGACATGATTCCCAGCGGGCGGATATTCCGGTTGACCTTCATTCATGTTTGATCCTTTCACCCGATCCCTCTGTTCGAATGCCCTCTCTTTTCCTCCATCGCCTGCATCGATAGGCCGGTACAATTCAACTGCCGCTTCACGAAGTTTCTCAGCTTGATATGGATTCTCAGTTCTCGGTGCCTCAGACCTCGAAAAAAGGGGGCGCACAACTTTATGAATGGGTTCAGTCTCTCTTTTTTCGCTCAAAGACATTTCAACCTGTACGCCTCGCTCTTTTTCCCGTTGCTTTACTGACGCTTTGGGGATAAACGTCCCCTTGTCAAGCGCCTGTCGGATCGCCGCCTGCACACGCTCCGCCACATCTTTTTCTTCGGAGAAACGAACTTCCAGTTTTGTCGGATGGACATTGACATCGACCAGAGTCGGATCCATTTCAAGATGAACCACACAGATTGGAAAGCGATTGATCGGCAGTCGTGTATGATAGGCTTCCTGTACGGCTCTCACCAGCGAATAACTACGGATATAACGCCCGTTAACAAAGAACGTGCAATGATGGCGGTTCGCCCGCGTGACTTCAGGATAAGAAGCGAGCCCTTCGATTTTGTAATCGGCGTCTTCCCACTGAATAACCATCATCTGTTTTGCGATCTCCCGTCCGTAGATCGCCGCCACTACATGTAAAAGCTTACCATCTCCCGGTGTATAGAGCAATGAATGACCGTTATGCCTGAACTGAAACGAGATTTCCGGGTGTGCAAGCGCAAGCCTCTGTACCGTGTCAATGATGTGTCCCAATTCGGTTTGTATCGATTTCAAATATTTGAGTCGTGCAGGCGTGTTGAAAAAAATATCTCGGACGGTGATTTCTGTACCTGTTTTTGCGGCTGCGACTTCTTGTTCGACGATCTTCCCGCCTTCGATCCTCAGTTTCGTACCGTCCACTTGATCAGGTGTCCGCGTACGCACATCCACACGGGATACTGCGGCGATCGAAGGAAGAGCTTCTCCGCGAAAGCCAAGCGTGCGTATGCGGAAGAGGTCTTTGTCCTCGCGGATTTTCGAAGTTGCATGACGTTCAAATGCAAGAACAACATCATCCCGATCCATCCCGCATCCGTTATCAGTGACGCGAATGAGGTCAAGACCGCCTTGTTCCACCTCGATCGCAATCTCATTCGCCCCCGCGTCAATTGCGTTTTCCAGTAATTCTTTGACCACGGAAGCAGGGCGTTCCACCACTTCGCCCGCAGCAATCTTATTGGCCAGGAGTTCGCTCATGACTTGAATTTTCCCCATTCCGATCACTCCTCAAATGCCATTTTCTGCAAGCGGAACAACGTATTCATCGCATCGAGTGGCGTCATTTGCATCAAATTTAACCGTTTTAACTCATCCACGATTTCGGAAGCACGTCCGGAATCGGAGAACAATGACAACTGAACAGCTTCCTGCTCTCGATCAGCGGAACCCGCTTCTCTGATCGCATCACCGTCCGATACCGTCCTCTTCACAGAAATTGGAAGACTCGCATCGTTTTGCGTTTCTTTGATCAGTGTTTCACCGGACGGAAGCGACGCATCTTCAAAAACCGCCTCACCTGCCTTGGCCGCAGCCGTTTCCCTGGCCGATTGCGCGCCCTCCTCCTGAAGAACTTGGAGAATCTCTTGCGCACGGTCGAGAACCTCCCGGGGAAGGCCCGCTAACTTGGCCACTTGGATTCCGTAACTGCGGTCGGCAGGTTCGGGCAAGATCTTGCGCAAGAAGACGATCGTATCATCCTTTTCCTGCACATGAGTGGAATAATTGCGCACGCCCCGATACGTCTCGGCAAGTTTTGTCAATTCGTGATAGTGGGTGGCAAACATGGTTTTCGCCCCCACTTTCGGGGAATGGTGCAAATACTCGATCACCGCCTGCGCGATCGACATTCCGTCGAACGTACTCGTCCCCCGTCCGATTTCATCCAAGATGATGAGAGATCGACGTGTCGCGTGATGCAAGATATTCGCCAACTCGACCATCTCCACCATGAATGTCGATTGGCCTCCTGCCAGATTGTCGGACGCACCGATGCGCGTGAACACCCGATCGACGATGCCAACTTCCGCCCTCCTTGCCGGTACAAACGAACCGATCTGAGCCATGATCACAAGCAGAGCGACCTGCCGCATGTACGTCGATTTCCCTGCCATGTTAGGGCCTGTGATCAAAGCGATCTGGTTCTCGTCACAATCCAGAAGCGTGTCATTGGGGACAAACGGTTCGTCGTTTTGCATCGCTTCGACGACAGGATGGCGTCCTTCCTCGATGAGTAGGCGATCTCCTTCCGTGATCACGGGTCGTACATATCGCCGCTTGACGGCTACCGTGGCCAGGGATTGAATCACATCGATCTCCGCGATCGCCTCCGCTGCTTCTTGGATGGATTGAAGCGATTGTTCGACGCGTTCCCGTAAAGAAAGAAAAATCTGGTACTCTAGATCCACCATCTTCTCTTCCGCTTCCAAGATCAACGCTTCTTTTTCTTTCAATTCGGGCGTGATGTACCGTTCCCCGTTGGCTAACGTTTGTTTTCGTTCGAAATATGGGGGAACGAGTGAGAGATTCGCTTTGGAAACTTCCAAGTAATAGCCAAAAACTTTATTATACCCGACTTTCAACGATTTGATGCCGGTTTTTTCCCGTTCTCTCTGTTCCAATTCGGCAATCCAACGTTTTCCATCTCGACTGGCTATCTTGTATTCATCCAAGCGCGCATCGAATCCCTCTTTGATCAGTCCGCCTTCGCGAATCGACACGGGCGGTTCCTCCACGATGGCGCGTTCAATCAATTCCACCAGAGAAGACAGGTCGGGAATCCGGGCGGACAAACGGAGTAACAAGGTGGATCGGCTTCTCTCAAGGCAGTTCTTCACGTCAGGCAGCACGGCCAGTGAGGAACGAATCGCCAAGAGATCGCGTGCATTCGCCGATCCATAGGCCACCCTGCCGATCAGTCTTTCCAAATCATAGACCTGATCCAAAAGCGCGCGGATATCTTCGCGTACCAGTAACTCCTGCACCCATTCTTCCACGGCGTCGAGGCGTTCTTCGATTCCCTGTTTGACAGCCAGCGGACGTTCGATCCAGCGTTTCAATAAACGTCCGCCCATCGCCGTGACCGTCTCATCGAGCAACCAGAGAAGAGAACCTGTTTTGCTCTTCTCTCTGAGTGATTCGACCAATTCCAAGTTTCGACGAGAGAACGAATCGATTGTCATCGTCTCTGCCGTTACCAAATATTGTGGCGGTTTAATATGAGGCAGCTCCCTCTTTTGTGTCGACTCAAGATATGCGAGCAGTACACCGGCTGCCTCCGCCGCCAATGGATATTCTTTTAAACCGAATGATTCAAGGGTGATCACCCCATAATGTTTATGTAGTTTCTCCAGTGGGCGTAGACCCGCCAACATATCGATGGATACTTCCGTGAAAACACACGAGATCATCGCCGCCAGTCGTTTGAACGGTTCCGCCTGAATGTCTTGCTTGTAGACGATAACCTCTGAAGGAGACAATCGAAGCATGTCATCATAGAAACTCGCTTCATCTGTTTCCGCGACATAAAATTCACCTGTGGAAAGATCGCAAAAGGCGCTCCCCCACAGATCTCCAGAAGATACGACAGCCGCGAGAAAGAGGTTGGTTTTCTCCGAAAGGTTTTTTCCTTCCATAATGGTACCCGGGGTTACCACGCGAATGATTTCCCTGCGTACGATGCCTTTCGCGGCAGCAGGATCTTCCACTTGTTCACAGATCGCTACTTTGTATCCTTTTTCAACCAATCGCTGTATATAGGAATCTGATGAGTGGTGGGGAACGCCGCACATGGGAATTCGTTCATTCTGTCCACCATCCCGTCCGGTTAACGTGATTTCCAATTCGCGCGATGCGATGATCGCGTCATCAAAAAACAGTTCATAAAAGTCTCCCAAACGAAAAAACAGTAATGCATCCGCCGCTTGTTTCTTGATCGAAAGATATTGTTCGATCATCGGTGTATAACGAGCCATAAAAACCCCCGTTTTCGTGGTCATTCGATAGTATTGAACATCAGTTTCTTTAAACACCCACAATTATAACAGAAAAAAACGCGGTCTCGCTCGGCTGAACCCGTAATCGAAATAAGAGATCTGAGTTCCGGGAGGTGATCATGGGCGCTTTCGGAAGACTCGCATCAACAACTCCGAGCTGATTTCGATGATGATCATGCATTCACATATTTTCCACACAAAAAGGCACACCGCTTATACGCGATATGCCCTATGATATGTGAAAACTGAAAAAGCGAACGTTTCAATTCAAGCAACCTACACTGTGAGGCTATTCCTTGACGGTAAATTCGATGGAACCGAGTCCGTCCCATTTGGCAAGAACGACATCGCCGATGGCCAGCGGCTGGGCTCCCGTGATACCGCCGGTTAATATGAGTTGGCCGGCATGAAGTTTGCGCCCTCGGCGGGAGAGCATGTTGGCCAACATTGCGACGGAATGGGCAGGATGTCCCAGAACAGCTGCTCCTGCGCCAAAATCTCTCAATTCTCCGTTGATGGACAGGGTGACTCCGAGAAGATCAAGTTCCAGCTCATCCGGTCTTCGCAGCCTCGATCCGATAAACACCCGAGAAGCGGATGTGTTGTCTGCGATCACGTCGGAAAGGGTAAACTGAAAGTTCCGATAACGGCTGTCGATAATCTCCAAAGCGGGAACGACGTATTTCGTGGCGGCCAACACTTGAGCGCCGGTTATTCCCGGGCCTTCGATATCCTTGCCGAGGATGAACGCGATTTCCGCTTCCACTTTCGGATGAATCAATTCACGGAAAGAAAGGGCGCCGCTGTCAACGGCCATGTAATCAAAGACATGGCCGTTGATCGGTTCGTTTACGTTCATTTGCTTCATTTTGGCCCGACTGGTAAAGCCCATTTTCAGCGCGATCACCTGATGGCCTTGCTCGCGCTTGATGGCAACCAGCTCATCCTGGATCCGGTAAGCATCCTCTACCGATAAATTAGGGTATTCATCCGTAAGTTTCACCACTTCCTGTCGGTTGCGTTCCGCATCAACCAACAACTGCGCCAATGATCTGTAAGAATGTTCCGCAAGCAAGCTGTTTTCCCCCTTATCGCATTCCCGCAGTCATGTTTCTCTTGGCGATTTCCGCGGCGACATCGATAATCATATCTTCTTGACCGCCTACCGCCTTTCGCTTCCCAAGCTCAATCAGGATATCGCGGGAATCGATCCCGAACTTTTTCGCGGCACGCTCGGCATGCAGCCGGAAGCTGGAATAGACGCCTGCATATCCGAGAACTAGGCTGTCACGGGTGATCTCTTGAGGCACCTGAATAATGGGCGCAACGACCTCTTCCGCCAGATCCATCATTTTATAGAGATCAATTCCGGTTTCGATGCCCATCCGTTCCAACACGGCGACCAACACTTCCGTTTGCGTGTTGCCCGCGCCGGCGCCCAAACAGCGGACACTGCCGTCGATTCGCGTTGCCCCTTCCTGAATCGCCGCCAGCGTGTTGGCCATCGCGAGCGACAAATTATTGTGCGCGTGGAACCCGATCTCAACGCCGATACTTTGTTTTAATGCCCTGATTCGTTCGGCCACTTCATGGGGAAGCAATGCGCCGGCCGAATCGACGACATACACCGCATCGGCTCCGTAGCTCTCCATGAGTTTCGCTTGCTCGACCAGCTTCTCCAGAGGTGCCATATGAGACATCATCAAAAATCCGACAGTGAAGAGGCCAAGTTCTTTTGAGCGGGCCATGTGCTGAGCGGAAATATCGGCTTCGGTCACGTGCGTCGCAATCCGCGCAAAACCGACACCCAGTTTCGCAGCGGCATTCAGATCCTTGATCGTGCCGATTCCCGGCAAGAGGAGCACACCTACCGTCGCCTGTTCGCAGACTGCGACTGCCACCTCGATCAGTTCCATCTCATTCGCGTGAGACAGTCCATACTGCAAAGAAGAACCGGAAAGGCCGTCTCCATGGGAAACTTCGATGAAAGGAACATTCGCCTGGTCCAAAGCGCGAGCCACATGAACCACCTGTTCCACGGAAAATTGATGATTGATCGCATGGCTGCCGTCGCGAAGCGCCACTTCCGTGATGAAAATATCCCGTTTCGCACTCATCTGTTTCGTCTCCTTTCCTGTTTCAGACGGATGCTGCGCTCACGTGGTGGGCGGCAAATTCCTCCGCCACTTTGACCGCTGTCGCTGTCATGATGTCCAAATTGCCGGAGTATTTAGGCAGGTAATCGCCGGCCCCTTCCACTTCCAAAAAGACGGTGACTTTGTTGCCGTCGAAAATAGGCTCTGTACGGAGGCGATACCCGGGTACGTACGATTGAATATAGCCTACGGTCTGCTCAACGGATGCAGCGATGGCTTGTTCATCCAATGCTTCTTCGCCAACCAGAGCATACACCGTATTCCTCATCAAAATCGGCGGCTCTGCAGGGTTGAGGATGATGATGGCCTTTCCTTTCTTCGCTCCGCCAATTGCTTCGATGCCGTGAGCGGTGGTTTCCGTAAATTCGTCGATGTTGGCGCGGGTGCCCGGACCGGCGCTTTTGCTGGAAATAGTGGCGACAATCTCAGCGTAGCTGACTGGACTCACGCGGTTGATCGCATGAACGATCGGAATCGTCGCCTGTCCTCCGCACGTTATCAAATTGATGTTTCTTTCATTCAGGTGAGAACCGAGATTGACTGCCGGAACGACATATGGGCCGACTGCTGCCGGTGTAAGGTCGATGGCAATCATGCCCGCTTCCCGGAGGACCTTGGCGTGACGAATATGCGCTTTCGCAGACGTGGCGTCAAAAACGATATCGGCAAGTTCCGTGCCGTGTTCCAAAAACTGCTTCAGTCCGCCGTCGAACACTTCATAACCGTGCTGCTTCGCCAGGCGCAGTCCCTCCGAGTCTGGATCAATTCCGATCATCGCAGTAAGCTCCAACAGGCTTGACCTGCCCAGCTTCATCATCAAATCGGTGCCGATATTCCCGGAGCCAAGAATGGCAACCTTTACTTTAGACATGAAATCTCACTCCTACTTCCCCGAGATGGGCGATTCGCACGCTGAAATAGTCACCGGGGGCCGCATTGACGGCCGCGGAGAGGGCGCCGGACAGTATCACTTCACCTGCTTTTAGCGTAATCCCAAACTCAAACAGTTTGTTGGCCAGCCATGCCACGCAGTTTGCGGGGTTGCCCGACGCTGCTGCACCCACACCGGTATTGACCAACTCGCCGTTTTTATAAAGGGCCATACCAGCCAATGAGAGATCGATTTGATCCGGTTTAATTGGGCGTCCACCCAGCACATACAAACCGGAGGATGCATTGTCTGCGATTGTATCCTGCAACCTGATCTTCCAATCCGCGATCCGGCTGTCCACAATCTCCAGAGCAGGGAGGAGATAATCGGTCGCCTGCAGTACGTCAAACGCGGTAACGCGCGGCCCCTGCAGATCGCTTTTTAACACGAATGCAATTTCCCCTTCCACCTTGGGCTGGATCACGCGCCGAAACGGAATTTCCCCTCCGTTTTCAATGGCCATGCCCGCGAGTAAATGACCGTAATCAGGCTGGTCGACCCCGAGCAATGTTTGCATGGCTAACGAGGTTAACCCGATTTTCTTTCCGACAACGACGTCGCCCGCCTTCACTTTTCGCTCAATCGTGTTCAATTGCACGCGGTACGCTTCTTCTGTCGAAAGATGCGGATCCAGGGCCGTTAACGGCTCTACCCCGCGGCCGCTTCGTTCCGCCTCCTCCAAAAGGTCGGTAAATCTCGTGATTTTTGCCAAATCCAACGACGCAACCTCCCTGCGTTATGATTTCATAATTTCATGGTAACGGTCTTTGTTTCCGTATAGAATTCGAAGCTGTGACGCCCGCCTTCACGACCGATGCCGCTCGCTTTTACCCCGCCGAACGGCGTGCGCAGGTCGCGTACATACCAGCAGTTGATCCACAACAGGCCCGACTGCACCTGATCGGCCACGCGGTGGGCACGTCTCAAGTCATTCGTCCAGACGACACCGGCCAATCCGTAGATCGAGTCATTGGCAATGCGAATCGCTTCTTCTTCCGATTTGAATGGGATGACGACGACGACCGGGCCGAAAATTTCCTCCTGGGCCACCCTCATTTTGTTGTCTACGTCATAAAAGACAGTTGGCTCATAGAAATTTCCGTCACCCAGACTGGTGATTTGTTTTCCGCCGTAAGCAAGCTTGGCGCCTTCTTCCAGGCCGATTTGCACGTAGTCATCGACCGTTTGCAGGTGGCTTCGCGAAACGAGCGCCCCCATCTCTGTTTCCGGATCCAACGGATCGCCCACTTTGATCTGCTGCACCGCCTTCACAAATTTGTCGAGGAATCGATCGTAAATGCTTTCCTGTACCAGCAGCCGTGAACCGGCCAAGCAGATTTCTCCCTGGTTGCGGTAAATCGCTTCGATAGACCCTTTCACCGCTTCATCGAGATCGGCGTCTTCAAACACGATGTTTGCCGACTTTCCTCCCAATTCGAGAGAGACCGGGATCAGCTTGGAAGCGGCATTTTTCATGACCGTCTTGCCTGTCGTCGTCTCACCGACAAAAGAAATCCTACGCACGTAAGGATGCGTGGTCATCGCCGTGCCGACGGTTCCTCCCGGGCCGGTCACGATGTTCAAAACTCCCGGAGGCAAGCCCGCCTCATTGGCGATTTCCCCCAGCATCACGGCGCTTAAAGGGGTATAGGAGGCAGGCTTCACCACCACGGTATTGCCGGCTGCCAAGGCCGCAGAAGCTTTCCAGGTCATCTGCATAAACGGCAGATTCCACGGAATAATCAGGCTGGTCACCCCTGCGGGCGCGTATTTCGTGTATGACATGAACTCGCGCATCTCGTAGTTTTCATGAATCAGGTATTTGGCCATCTCGGCAAAAAAGCGCAAGTTCAAGGCGGCTCTCGGAATATCAAAGCCGCGGCTCTCCGTGATCGGCTTGCCTACATCGAGCGTTTCTATCAAGGCCAATTCATCCACCCGTTCCATGACGAGATCGGACATCTTGCAGAGAATCTTCGCCCGTTCTTCGACAGGCATGCGGCTCCAGACTCCGCTTTCGAAAGTGTTCTGCGCCACTTCGATTGCCTTATTCACATCTTCCTCGCCAGCATTGGCCACCGAGGCCAGCCTGCAATTGTTCGCAGGATTGATCGTATCGAACGTTTCGCCGGAGATAGCGTCGGTGTATTCTCCGTTGATAAACAGCTTGGCGTTTTTTATCTTTCTTTTTTCTTGTGCTGTCTCAATCACCTGAATCCCCCCCCTACTCCTCAATTTCCACGATCATTTCAACTTCGACCGCGTTGTTGTGCGGAAGCTGCGCCATGCCTACCGCAGAACGCGCGTGCTTTCCTTTCTCTCCGAAAATCTGCACCAACAAATCGGACGCGCCGTTCATCACCTTGGGTTGATCCGTAAAATCAGGTGCGCTGTTGACAAAGCCCAGGAGTTTCACAATCCGTTTCACTTTACACAGATCTCCAATCTCCTGTTTGACGACCGTCAAGAGATTCAGCATGCACTGTCTTGCCGCTTGATAGCCTACTTCCACCGTAACGTCTTCTCCCAGTTTGCCGCGGTACTCATCCGTCCCTTGACCAGACAAAAACAAGAGATTACCGGTGCGAACGCCGCCCACGTAATTTCCCGCCGCCTGCCGCGGTGCAGGCAGCGTCAGGCCCAGTTCCTGCAATCGTTGTTCGGGTGTCGCCGCATGTGTCGTCATCGTAATCTCACCCTCACCTAGTTATATTCAGGAAGCGAAGAGCGTTTTCCCCAAGCATCGCCCGCTTTTGTTCTTCCGTAATCGTCAACGTCTTGTCAATGACCTCGCCCGGGGGAATTTCCCTCAGCAGGAACGGGTAATCAGACCCCATCAGGATCCGCTCATGACCAAAGCGGTCAATCATGTACTGGATGTTCGCCGGGTCATAGACCAATGAATCAAAATAAAAATTCTTCGCGTAATAGCTGGGCGGTTGTTCAATCATACGGAGATGAGGCCATACCCTCCAGCCCTGATCCAACCGGGGAAGAATGAAAGGGAATGCCCCCCCGCCGTGCGCAAAACAAATCCGCAGACGGGGGAATTTCTCGATCACACCGCCAAGGATCAAGCTTGCCGCAGCGAGAGCCGTTTCGCTCGGCATCCCCACGGTATACATGAGATTGTGGCGAGGCATCCTCTCTCTGCCCAGCGTCTCCCATGGGTGGACAAACAGCGGCACATCCCACTTCTCGCACATCCCGAAAAATTCCAAGAAATCAGGGGCATCCAAATTGTTTCCGTTTACATGGGTACCGATTTCAATCCCTTTCAGACCCAGTTCGTGCACGCAGCGATCCATTTCGCGGATGGCGATTTCCGAGTTCTGAAGGGGAACCGTTCCAAGGCCGATAAACCGCTCGGGATGTTGTTTCACGGTTTCCGCGATGAAATCGTTTTGGATGCGGGCCATCACTTCCGCTTCTTCAGCGGGCGCCCAATAGGAAAACGTGACAGGAATCGGAGACAGCACCTGGATGTCCACCTTTTCCCGCTCCATATCCTGGAGCCGCTTCGCAGGATCCCACACCTGGTCGGTTACTTCGCGGAACACCTTCCCCCCCACCATGATATTGGCGCCGCATACACATGTGCGGTGAAGAACAGGCCAACGCTCCCCCTTGAATTTTTCGGCGAAATTCGGTATATCTTCCGGGATGATATGGGTATGAAAATCTACTCGCATTTCCATTCGCTCGCTTCCGGGGGCATGACGTACCCGCAATGTTTGCATGTCCGCAGATCCAGACTGTCGTTAAATCCTTCGATCGCTTGCTTTACCTGCATTTCGATATTGGTTAACTGAACGGTAACGCGGTGCATTTCATGGTCACATTGATCGCAAAACCAGACAAAGTCCTCCAGCTCTCCCTGATCCCTGTTGCGCTCAATGACAATACCGATGGAATCGGCTACCCTGTGCGGCGAGTGCGGAACATTGGGCGGGAGCAGGAATATTTCTCCTTCCCTCACAGTGATCACTTCGCGCTTGCCTTCCTGATTGATGATCTCGACGAAACAATCACCCTTCAGTTGATAGAAAATTTCTTCCGAGGGATCGACGTGAAAGTCGCGCCGTTTGTTCGGTCCGCCCAGAAGCATCACCAGCAGCTCCGCGTCTTTCCAAATAACCTTGTTGTTCACCGGAGGTTTCAGCTGATCCTTGTTTTCTTCGATAAATTTCCACAAATTGATCGGTACGAAAGTGCTCGTGGCGCTCATGTCAATCGCTCCTCTTCCGTTTAGATTTCTTTTACCGTTCATCACGATTTCACGACCGGCTCCTTGATATCAAACGCGCCCATCTTGTCATCGCCGAGATCAGGCACGCTCAGCGCGTCATCGACCATGTCAAACGAGCGCACCCGTTTGTAATTGTTGAAAAAGATCGCCCGCTTGCGGATCGGATCGCCGGTATAGTACCGTTCGTATTGAAGAAGCCGCTGGCCGAATGCTTCTCCGCACAAATCCCAAGCCAACTTGAACATACGGACGCGTTCCTTTCCGGAGACACCCAATCGACCGGCAAAATACTTCTCCATATCTTCCGCCAATTCTGGATTGGCAAAATCGGCTCCTGTCGGTGACATCAGCAGTCCCCCAGCCCCGATGATTTGAAGCACTTCCACGGCGCGCGGATACATCTTTGGCAACAGTCCGCGAATGGTTTCCAGCGGCACCCATCCCGGCATGATTTCTCCGGACGGCAAAACATCACACTCGAGTTCGGCAATCCGCAACAGCGCCCTGATCGATTCCACTGACTGGATCAACTCTCCCAAGTCGTTCTGGACATTTAAGTAGACATCCACCCCGATGGAGTCGGCCAAGCGGACCGCTACTTCCGTGGCAAATTGCAGTTTGATCAACCCGCGTACACCGGTCTGATGAGCCGGCTGCTGCGCGATTCCGGTTTTCGGATACAGCAGGTTGGCCGCTTCCACGTTGTTGTACAGAAATACACGATCCCACGGCACCAATACATCGTGAAAGACCAGCACCGCATCCATTTCTTCAAAACGGGACGCCAACGGATGATCAAACAGCGAACGGGTTCCGTCCTGCATCGGTTCGCGACAGAGAATCCGCAATCCCGGCGTATCAATGGGAATGGCAAACGCAAGCGCATAGCGCTCATCGCCGGGTTTGAACCCCGGGAACGAGTAGATGATCACTTCATCCGTGATCGGTGCCAGGGTGGCGATCATTTTCGCGCCTCTGACAATCAGTCCTTGCGGCGTCTCCTTGACTGCGCCCAGATGGGTAAAGAGATCCTGCTGTTCATGCGATGATTTGCTGCGGTCATTCTGCGGATTGATGATAGCGTGTGTCAAAAACAAGTCGTTGTCGCGAATGTACCGATAGTACGCGCGGACATTTTCCGCCCACTGCGGATTGTATTTTTCCAAGAAGGAAGCGTTGCTGAACAGCGACGTAAGCACAACATTGAGAAAATCCGGGGTTCTGCCCATCAAACCGAACGTGGCTTTGGCATACGCTTCAAACAACGCCCGGCGCGCCTGCAGATCCTCGTGGGTTTTCGGGATCAGAAACGCATTGTTCACCCGTTCACCGGTTTCATCACAGATGTGCGTAATCTTGTCCTGGTACTCCGGATCGTGCTGCATGTCGTACAGCTTTGCAATTTCACGTATCGGCTGCCGGAAAACAATCTCGTCGCATACATTGGTCACTTTCCGTCCGGACAGCCAAATCTCCGGCTGCCGGGATTTCAAACCGTTGATGTACTGGGCACCTGTGCGGATTCCCATCGCAACTCCCCCCTGATTTTCTAGGTTAAAATGAAACCCTTTCTTATAATTGCATTTTAATATTGAATAGTTTGCAAAATTGTAGTGCGGTTAACGTTTTCGGCCGAATTTTAGTTCCGCTTTTGGATCCCTTCCATCCCATTGGTGTAAGCCAGTTAACATTTTTTCGGATTTTTTTCGGGGAGAATATGTTTGCAATATACATAGCCTCTTCGACCATTTATAATTGGAATTGATGGTTTCTAAAAATTTTGATTTATACAACTTTAAAGGTCGAAAGGTATTTATCTGCTGGTACGTGTCGTACAAGTATCTTCCATCATGCACAGGATGGTTTTGTGCTTCGAGATGATTTTACGCTCGGGATCCGTTTAGAGAATGAAAGGGGTGTTCGATGTGGTATCCCCGTTTGAAACCGACCTGAAGTGGGAGATGTTTCTGAAGTACGGGAAGAGGCAATTCGTAAAAAGAAAATCCGTCATCTACAACCAGGGCAGCCTAGGAGACGGGTTTTATTACCTTCACAAGGGCTTGGTGAAAATCGTCATCTCAACGGCGAAAGGAAACAACCGATTGATAAACATCGTGGTTCCCGGCCAACTACTGGGCATTCAAATGATGGACGGACAAACGCACTTTACCACCGCATTTGCTGTCAAAGACTCTGTGGTCTATCATTTTTCCTGCGAGCAGTTTGCGAAACTGATGAATGAACAGCCGGAATTACTGCCCCTGTTTTCACAAACCGTCAATCAAAAAATGCGGATTCTTCTTTATGCGATTAATATGAAAACGCTTTCTTCAGAAGAGCAGATCGCCGCACTGCTACTCAACATCTGCGATGAGTTTAAAAACTATGAAGTCCCCCTCACTCAACAGGACCTGGCGAACTGTACCGGTTTAACCCGAATCACTGTATACAAAATCCTGAAAGAGTGGAAAAAAAACGGACTGATCGACATCGAGAAACGCAAATTTGTGATCAAGCGGCCGGATCTGTTACGGAAGTTGAATCAATATGCACCACACAGCGAAGCTCATTCCTGTCCTATGTTGCGCAGGGAATGATGTTGGGAAGGAAAAGGTGATCATATGTTAAACCTTCGCTACAAGTGGACGCCGTTCTTACCGTATGGACAAAAACTGGAACTGAAAAAGAATACGTTCGTGTATCGCCAAGGAGAAAACGGTAGAGGCTTTTTTTACCTGGAGCAGGGCGGGGTGAAAATCAGCCTGTTATCCGATAAAGGCCACGAGCGTGTCATTGACTACATCCCGCTCGGGACCCTACTGGGGGAACACGGGGCTCACAAAGGAACCTATTTGACAACCGCGGTTACCACTACTCCTTCGATTCTCTATCATTTTACTGATGATGCCTTGGCAAAAGTGTGTAGGGATCACCCCCACGCGTCGATGATCTTCACCAACTCCCATCTTTATAAAGTACGACTCCTCGCCGAAATCATCTCGTATCTGGACAGCCCGGTTGAACAACAAATGGCTCACTTTTTGTTGAAGTTGATTCAAATTCACGAGAATGAAAACATTCCCATCGACCAGACGTCGTTCGCCCGGTACATCGGCACGTCCCGAATTACGGTGAACAAGATCATCCAAAAATGGCGCCAACAAGGTTTTATCCAATTCTCCAACGGCGTGATTCGGGTGATTCAGATCGACCGGATCCGAGAGATCCTACCCCAAGCGAAAAATGAATGGCTGGTGCAATATACGTCCTCGTAGCCCCCTCCTCAGTGGAAGGGGGTTACCTTTTTGAATGATTAAACCCGGTCCACCGATATTAGAAGCTGCCATCGAAATCCTTCCCATGAAGCACTGAGAAAATCATACTCAAATGATTAGTCCGGAAAGTAGAAAATGCGGTTAAAAAAGCCCGGAATAGAATCCGAGCTTAAACCGCACATCCTTTTGCCGAACACCCGCCGCCGCATCCTCCGGAACCGCAGGAGGCTGTCACTTCGTCACTTTTCCCCCATTCCACATGGAATCCTTCCATGGTGAGAGCCACGATTTTCGTGATACCTTGCAACAAATCGTTTAATTCCATCTGGGCCGCTTGGAACTGTTCGACAACCGGAATTTGTTCCAGTTGATCGACGACCGCTTCAAACGCTTCCTTGGCTTTGATCGCTTCCGGGTGATCATCGCCGAGGCGCAATGACGTTTGCGAATAACGATTCCTCAATGCTTTCACGTTAAAAAGCAAAGCTTGCGCATCCGGGTGGCGTTTCATTTTTTCTTCCGCCTGTTTAAAACGGGCGACCTCTTCTGAAGAGGCAATCATATCGGCGATCAATTTCGCTTTTTGCAAGACGCGTTCGTCAAGGATGGGCGATGAACTCATACGCCTACCTCCTCAAGCACCTCCACGAGTTCACCTTTCAATAACCATGTCTGCGGTTCCATGATGCGAATGTTTGCCAATTTGCCAACCGTATCGCGAGGGGCTTGAAAGAGTACAAGTTTATTATTACGCATGCGCCCTTGCAACACATCCGGGTTGGTCTTTGATTCCCCTTCGATCAGGACTTCCACTACCTGATCTTTCATCTTCATGTTGATTTCTTTCGAAATCGCATATTGCGTATCCATGAGGCGTTGCAGCCGATCTTTCGCTTCTTCCTCCGGCACCTGATCGCGGAAACGTGTGGCCGGAGTCCCTTTACGCGGAGAATAGATAAACGTATAGGCATTATCGAAGCGAACTTCGCGTACGAGCGAAAGGGTGTCTTGGAACATCTCTTCCGTCTCGCCAGGGAAGCCCACGATGATATCGGTCGTGAGGGACACATCCGGTATCGCTTGGCGGATCTTCCCTACCAGTTCAAGATAATATTCGCGCGTATAGCCCCGGTTCATCCTCCGCAACACATAGTTGTTCCCTGACTGTACAGGAAGATGGATGTGTTCGGCGATTTTGTCGCACTTCGCGATGGTTTCAATCAACTTATCGGTGAAGTTCCAGGGATTCGATGTCGTGAAACGAATACGCTCGATCCCTTCAACTTCATTGACCATGCGCAACAGATCCGCGAAATCGACCGTTTTGAGGTCAATGCCGTAATCGTTAACGTTTTGGCCCAAGAGCGTGATTTCTTTGTATCCCTGTTTCGCTAATTCGCGAACCTCTGCCACGACATCTTCCGGCAAGCGTGAACGCTCACGTCCGCGCGTGTAGGGAACAATACAATAGGTACAGTATTTGTTGCAACCGTATTGAATATTTACCCATGCACGCACACCGTGTTCACGTACCTTCGGCAGGTTTTCCACCACTTCGCCCGCTTGTTCCCAAACTTCAAAGATCGTTTCCTGCGAATGTTTCGCTTGTTCAAGCAGTTCAGGAAGCTGATGAATGTTGTGCGTGCCGAAGACGATATCGATATACGGGTAGGTTTTCGCCACCATTTCGCGCACCGCGCTCTCTTGTGCCATGCATCCCGATAACCCGAGAATCAATTCTGGGTTCTTACGCTTGAGCGGTTTTAAACGACCGATTTCGCCAAACACTTTATCTTCCGCATTTTCGCGGACTGCACATGTATTAAAAAGGATAAAATCCGCGTCATCCACGCCGGAAGCGGGAGTGTAGCCCATTTCACGCAACATGCCTGCCATGATCTCCGTATCGTGTTCATTCATTTGGCAACCATATGTTTTGATCAGATATGTTTTGCCAACACCGATCTTCGGAAATCGGATGGCATATTTGCTCTTCATTTCCTCCATCGTTTGACGAGGATCTTTCACGGGAATCAGTTCGAAATCCTCGCTCTGAGCATCTGCGCTCAAGACATTCAATGTATTTTCATGAAGCTTGTTAAAATCTATTCCTTTATTATCACGAATGATACCATCACGCACTTCGCTCATATGTCTACTCCTTTCATGAAAAGCCCATAAGACGTAATCTATATTATAACATATTATTCCCTATATAAAATAAAAACAGCCTTGTTTCAGGCTGTTGATTTTCCCAATATGAAATCGACCGTTTGTCCTCATTCTTCAAAGGATAACCCGCTTTGCCGTTCGCACCGATGTTTCTCGAACCCGCTCTCGCAGGTGGGTGATCGCATAGCTACTTTACATGTCCTCAAAGTGAAGAGGCATATGCGCCATAGCTCTTATAGATCTCCCTCAATCGTCAGTACGGTTCGAAACATGAAGCACGTGACGTGCATCGCAGGTGTTGTATGGTTACTATAGCACACGGGGAAGCAAAAGTGCAAGGGGATGAAATATGGTAATTATTGTACATCCAAAGGAGTGTTTTTGGATTTCTCATTCTGGGCATACTACAAAATAAACTTCAGAGAAAGGATGTGAAAATGCTCATGAAAAATCGGCCTTTCGATTTGGTTCGCGGCATGTGGAGAATGTTTAATAGGAAAAAGACGGACGTTGAATTCTCCGAAGAGATCACAAACGGATATTTCGGTGATCACAAAGCTTGGTCCGTACATGAGCAGACATCCAATCCAGATTCTCTTAAAGAAGAATAGTGGGAAAACAAAACCACCTCGGCTCACGCTGGGGTGGTTTACCTATAATTTACGACCTTCTTTTTTGGTTGCATCGATTTCTAAATGCTTTCTAGCACCGATTTTTTATTTGAATTCTGTAATAACGTTAAACCCGAACGTCTTGAAGTTGGTCATGTCGTCGAGAACGCTGGATACATCGTCAAGTGCTATCTCCCGCGTAACCAGCGATTTTGGATTTAGTTTCCCCCTCGCAATAAGCGCCAACAGACCATCGTACGCCGAATGAGGATTGCCGAGGCTTCCGACAACTTCCAGTTCCATTGCGGTAATCGCATCTACCGGCAGACCAACCATACCCCCTTCTTCTTTTGTTGTCAGACCGATTTGAACATGCCGTCCTCCCTTGCGCAGACACAGCACGGAATTAAGGATCGTCTCGCGAATCCCAAGCGCATCAATCGATGCGTGTGCCCCACCTTGGGTGATCTCCTTAATGGCCTCGGTGACGTTTTCTTTACGAGCGTTGACGACTGCTACTGCCCCTTCTTCCTTCGCTTTTGCCAGCTTGGCGTCATCGACATCGACGGCGATGACCTGTGCTCCGATGGCGTTTCCCACCTGTACAGCTGAGAGGCCAACACCGCCCGCACCGTGTACCGCAAGCCAGTTTCCAGGCTCTACGTTTGCGCGCATAACACCGTGATAGCCGGTCATATAGCGGCAACCGATGGCCGCTGCCGTCAGTGTATCCACCTCATCAGGTAGCCGGATCAGGTTAAAATCTCCGTTTGGAACCCGGACATATTGGGCGTATCCACCATCGTAGCTAAAACCGAAAATCTGCAAGTGATCACAGCGGTTTGAATGCCCGCTCAAGCAGTTCGGACAGTGTGAGCAACCCTCATGGAAAGGCGCCGTCACACGATCTCCCGGGCGAAAGTTTTTCACTTCCTTACCGACAGCTTCTACCACACCGCCAAATTCATGCCCCGGAATAATTGGAAGCTGCGGACTCAGGCCAATCCATTCCCAATCGCCCATCCACGCATGCCAGTCACTGCGGCAGACCCCGCACGCTTCCACCCGGAGAATGACATCCTTCGGTCCTGGGGTCGGATCTGGTACTTCACCAATTCGAAGCGGTTTTCTGTGTTCAAGAATTTGCGCTGCTTTCATGTAATACATCTCCTTTTATTTAAAATATTTTGATTATAAATATAAAAGAAACAAAAGTAGTTACTCGCAAACGAAACGACCATTCGGATGTTTTCGTCTTCGGCCATGGGACTTCTTCAAACGCCTATCTTGAAAACTAGTGCTTGGGTGGGTGTATCGCTTTGCGCTTGGGTTCGATGAAGGTCGTCTTCGGGGCATATGCTTTGCGCTCGTGCTCCGTGAAGGTCGTCTCGCATGGAATAATAATCAAAGGTTGCGAGACGACCTTCAAAGTCGCTATTTCACGCAAAGCATATGCCCTTTTAACGGTTTAAAGGAAGCGGAACGACCTTCAACTCACCTCTGCGCCGCAAAGCGATACAAACCACCCAAAAACCACTCCGTTTCTTGAGATAGCCTTATACTTCTTCCCGCACAAGAAGCTTTTCATCCTCTGATGGCGCCGCTTGCGGCATGGGGGGCTACCTTGCACATACCGTGCGATAGTTTTCTTCCTTGTGTACATCCGTTACCACTGTCTAGAATTCACCCGTTGTGGAGTTTGTGGCATACGGCATTCTTGATGTCGCATTGCCCCACTCTTCTCCTATCAAGAGTTTCATTGAAAGCGGATACACTCAGAAAAGCAAACAGCCCATTCGGGATCCGGATACAAGGTTCTTTTGGAAGTGAGTGAAAATCGTTTTATTTGTGGGAAATGAAGTTCTTGATGGGATTTAAAAGTTCTTGATGGATGGGTCGGAAATTGTTTCTGTATAAACTGCTTACATCGAATAACTCAACTCCAGACCAAGACTGTGCTTTGTCTGTTAGTCAGAAGATGCAAGTAGATGCATGACATCTTTGAATTGGGAATTATGGGTGAACATTGTATCGTCACACCTCCAACTCCGCACGTCTATTTTATCATAATTTAGACTATACTGACAACTAGAGTTAGAAGTCTTTATAATAAGAACAAAAGTTCGATTATACAAAATGCAGATTTCGCAGCAGTCTATCTCGCACAAATTCAAGGCTTACCTATGGAAGCTTTTTTGACGTCTGGATAGTATAAAATGTGTGAAAAAAGTACTACATTTAATACATTCCTAAACAATAAAAAGATCGCCTTTGTCCTCTCTGGGAGGAAAAAGCGATCCGGATAAGCAGTCGTTTTCTAATTAGGCAACCGTTACGTTGGCCGCTTGTGCACCCTTAGGACCTTGCACGATTTCGAAAGTAACACGCTGACCTTCCTCGAGTGACTTGAAGCCGTTCGTTTGAATCGCGCTGAAATGCACGAACACGTCGACGCCACTATCTGTTGAGATGAATCCATAACCCTTTTGTGCGTTAAACCACTTAACGATACCTTTTTGCATTTGAAATCCTCCTACATGCCTCTTGGGGCGATGAATGTCCATTTGCCCACTACTTAATGACGAAAAAAAGCCGGTCTTGCTCTGAACATGAGGTCCAGACAACACCGGCTCATTAATTCATAAGTAAGTTTGCAGCAAATGTTCGATTGGTTAATATAATACTTCATTTTTCATGATATGTCAAACCATCTATTTCCGTGCCTTCATCCTGTATCATCTCAAATCAATCGGAATATTATTTTGATCACGAGGAGTATAACTCTCGATGGAAAACAAGTTCGAGCGGATACATCTCTTTGGAGCCCGGCTTTTTATCTGGCCACCCCAAACCGATTATCGCAACGACACGGAGATGTTCAGGGATCGCTAGTTGCTCTCTCGCATAACGTTCGCGTTTCTCAGACTCCTGCGGATTCTCCGAATGGTATACAACCCCCCAGGCAGCTCCAAGCCCCAGGGAAACGGCGGTTAACCAGAGAAATCCCCCGGCGATGGAAGCATCTTGTAGCCAATATTTGCTGAGGGCTTGATCACTAACGATCACTACGGCCGCTTTCACATTTTCGAGCCACTGCATGTAGGGGGTCGTATGTTTCAATGCTTGCAATTTTTGCGGATCGGTCACGAGGATGAATTCTCGGGAAGGCAAATTGTTTCCGCTTGGGGCCAGGTATGCAGAGCGAATGATTTGTTCCAAGAGATGTTCAGGGATGGGGTCAGGCTTGAATTGTGTGATTTCCCGTCGTTTTTCGATGGCAGACAAAACATCCATGATTCGCACATCCTTTTTGTTTGTTCGGATTAGAACAAAGTGATAATACCATTATATAGAATATAGATAAGTATTGTAGGAAAAATGTACGATGCCCTTCGATCTTTTATGACCGAAAGGCATCGTATCCTCTATACGGTTCCCCCAACCCCCATTGAAATCCAAGCAAAGGAATTTTATTTCTCCTCGATTCTGCGCAGTCATTCTTCTTTATCTTCCTGATTCTACATGCGTTCCGCCATAGGGAACAAAACGAGTTCTTCCTTTAAATAGTGATCGGATACTATCGAATGGGCTTGTAATACGTATCCGACTTTCTGTCTGATCTCATCGGATATCCATGAATCTAGAGGTGATTCCGTTTTTGATTATATTGTAGGTGAGATGAGTTTCCCTTATTGTGAGATCCTTCACATTCATGCTCAGCTGATTCTTATTTATTCCAAGTGTAATAATCCTTTCCTCAGCGCATAGCGGACGAGTTCCGGTCGCGTTTTCAGATGCAATTTTTCCATGATCTTCGCCTTATGTGTTTCGACGGTCTTCACCGAAACAATCAGCTTTTCGGCGATTTCTTTGTTGGAATATCCTTGTGCGACCAAAGAGAGGATTTCTTGTTCACGATCGGAAAGAACATGGTAATGTTCCATGTCCTCTCCTTTCTGCACACGCTGGAGAAATTCTTGTATGAGCGCTTTCGTTGCTGACGGGTAAAGATAGGCGGCTCCTTGATAAACCGTACGGATCGCGGCAATCAGATCCATATCCAGCGCGCTTTTCAGAATATATCCGGACGCCCCCGCCTGTAAAACCCGAAAGAGATATTCTTCATCCTCATGCATTGTCAAGATCAGGACTTCAATCTCGGGAGCCGCCTCTTTTAAACGGGCGGTTGCGGAAAGGCCATTTTCACCCGGAGGCATGCTGAGATCCATCAAAACAACGTCAGGTTTCAACTGTAAAGCCCGTTCAACAGCTTCTCTCCCGTCAGTTGCCGCACCGACCACTTCCATGTCGCTTTGTGCATTGATCAGCATCGATAACCCGGATCTGACAATGGCGTGGTCATCTGCAATAAGTACCCGGATCGACATACAGCGGTGCCCCCTCCTCATCTAATGGAATCACGACATGAATCGTCGTGCCTCGACCGATTGTTGAATGGATCTTGACATCTCCTCCCAGCAGGTTCGCTCGTTCTTTCATACCATATAATCCAAGCCCGGTTCCCTGTATGAGAATCTGCTCCGTGTCAAAGCCGCACCCATGATCTTCTATCTTCATTTCAATCCGGTTATTGTAATCGGAAATCCGCACAAACACTTGATCGGTATCCGCATACTTGGCCGCATTCGTCATCGCTTCTTGACAGATGCGATAGAGGGCGGTTTCGACAGCAGAAGAATACCTGCGCTGCTTTCCTTCAACTTCGAGGTATGATTCGATACCGAAAGTTTGTTCAAACCTTTTGATAAAAGAACGAATGGCTGGTACCAATCCAAGATCATCCAGAGCAGAGGGACGCAGATCGACCGCCAGGCTTCTAACTTCTTCCAATGCCCTGACTGTCATTTGCTGCAGTTCCGCTAAATGGTGTCTCATCACTTCATCCATCGGCAGTTGATCGAGAACTTTCATACCGACAATGATACTATAAAGCGCCTGCCCCACCCCATCATGCAAATCTCGTGAAACACGTTTACGCTCTTCTTCCTGCGCTTGGATCACATAATTGGTCATCACCCTGTGAAACCGTTCCCGTTCAATTCGATGTTGCTCAGACATATCACGAAGAATCACGACAAAATCGGCCCCGGATTCCTCGGGCAGCCGGGCAGAACTTGCAGCCGCTGGAAACTCATGTCCACTTTTGGTTATGACCCGCATTTCAAAAGATGGTACGTTCAGCTTTTCCCGAAAGCATTCGGCACAAGTCGCCTCTTCCGAACAAGTCGCGATCCCTTTACAAATGGCGCAAACATGTACCTTTCCGCTCAACTCTTCTGCGCTCCACCCAATCAATGTTTCGGCGGCAGGATTCACACCTACGACGAATCCCTGTTTATCAATCACGATAATTGCATCCGTCATATGTTTAAAAATCGACTCGAGAAACGAGGATGTCTCACGTGCTGAACCCATGTTTGTGAACGAAGCCATCCCAACTTCTCCTTCTCGTAAATTTCTCCCTAGTATATCTCATTCGCCCGCGTGAGTATAGTCGAGGCCGGATCCGCCTTATCGTTTTCCATGCGTTTCTGCATGACTGCCCCCAATTGTTCCGCAACGTCTAAAACGAGTTCCAACGTCTCATGTGGAAACACACGATTCATGCGGCAACCGACTAACAGGACGCCCATGATCTGATCATCTATGGTCACTGGTACGGCAATAGCCGAATGCAAACCTTCCGCTAGAAGAATCGGATATTCGCGTGGGTCATCTCCACTCTTAGGAGAAAATGATTGTATCACCATCGGTCGTCCTGAGCGAAACACTTTACCTCCGATTCCTTTTCCCGGAAACATAACGATTTTTTTATAGCGTTCGTTACGGTTTCCAGAAACAAATCGCCAGCGAATCGTTTGTTCATTACTGCTTGTCCAGGCAAGAGCAGCAAAGTCGGTGTCTGTTAGACGCCGTAGTACACTCAGACTTGTCTCGATGTCTCCTTGCAGGCTTCCCATTCTTCGCGCCCCCAACCCATACTTTGATGTTACCTATGTATTAAATATATCATGACAAATGGTTACAGGTTATCAGGGAATTCCCTGAGTATCATCGGGGAATTCCCTTATTTAGATATAAAATGATCACAAAGTTGATCCCTATTCGTGATGATGAAAATGACAATTGTCTGGATTGAAGGGAGACAAATGAAAATTCTGATACCCAGGGAACATAGCGTGTGGGGGATGCTCTTGGTTCCTTTCACCATAGGGGTAGTTTACGCGGGGTTCAGAGGAGTTCTCCGTTAAATTTGTGTACGATGCGTATCCAAACTTCTTCTGTGATCGGGCCGAGGTTCATGCGGTACATTCCGAGTGAAATGTCACACCCATCGCGATCGTTGATATCGAGAAATCGGGCTGCCACCTGCCGCCCGTCTTCCAGTTCGTATGTTAAGATATATGTATCTTGTTCTGTCATCTGTGCACCTTCCTTCTTTACCTTTAGTATATAATAGGCAATCATCAAATCAACCCTTTTGAACAGTGGTATACAATCGGACATAAAGAAAGCCTCTCATCAAATGCGAGAGGCTTTGGATAACAGGTGCTCGCAAAAATAAAAAATCTGTTTCAACGATCGTTCACGAATGTGCGGTTCATCAAACTTCATCGGCTTTGCGTTGGCTTCGAAAAACCAGAGACGCGATTCGCGATCGACTCCGATATCCATTGACATCTCACCGACGAGTTCCTCCTCCCCTTCGTCAATCGTCTCTGCACAGCGCATGGCCATTTCCGTTACACGGTTCATGACTTGCTCCTCTTGCCCAGGAAACACCTGAGCCAGTGATTCGACTGCCGGTAGGATCATGCCCCCGTTAGGTACATGAGTGGTGATGCCATCCGGCGCAGCCACGCGGCAGCCAAATCCAGTGATTTCAAAATGACCTTCACGTCCTTTTTGCAATAAAAGGCGTAGATCGAACATACGTCCCTGGACACGCGATAAATCAATGCCTTCTTGTGCCACGTAATCGTTCCGGCCCATTTTTTTATGCAGAAATTTTAACAGTGAGGCTTCCTGTTTCAACCTGTGAGTCAGGCGATATCCCTTCTTCTGGAAAACAATATGATACATTTCTCCCTGATGATCAATTCTGAAAATACCGTCCCCCGCTTTACCGTGTATAGGTTTGAGATAAACGGATTTCACTTCCGCGAGGAAAGGGAGAAGATCTCGTAAATCGGAAACAGGCAGCGTACGCGGGACAAATATGGACGTGTCCGCTCGTCTGGAAAGCAACTCATATAAACTTCTCTTATTAAAAAATCCCGGATTATAATAAGGAATTCCCATTCGCTTTAACCTTTTTTTCGCTTCCTTTACAGCTGTGGTTTGTTCCGCCTTGCGGTCAGGAATCCGGTTATACACCACATCCGGCAAGCGAGAAGTGACGAGTTTCCAACCATGATTCCATTTCCAGGCCTGGATCGTCTGACTGTGGATAGATAAACTTTCAGGCGCCAAAACGATTACCTCATGCCCCAAGAGTCGCCCGATCTTCGTGATGTCATAAAAATTCCTCCGGTTTCCGCGAAACTCATCTCCTCTTTTCACCGTTAAAATCCCGAGCAAAACCCCCATTAGACATGCACTTCCTTTACAGATGAAAATCCGGAGAGAAGCGTACAATATTCAATGATTTTCCGAGCGGAACGAACCCCCGCTTTGCGCAGTCTGGGGTGGCGGAAAATGGCCCGCCCGGGTTTCGCGTTCGCCTCAAACATCCAGATTCGGTCTTGCTGATCAAATCCCATATCGAGTCCCAATTCACCGATCGTTCCTTCCACAAACTGTTCAATCGTTTGTGCGATTAGACAAGCTTTTGAGCATAGCTCTGCTTTCATCATTTCCGCATACTCCCCGTACCACATGTGAAATACTTCATCCGCATCCATCACCACTCCGCCATTGTGCACATGTGTCGTGACCGCTGCGTCCCCTGCAACTTTCGCGCCAATGCCGATCACTTCCCACATCCCTGATCCGTTTTTGTGAAGATGCATACGAAAATCGGTGACCCGCCCGTCGGTCTGACGAAGATCAATCCCTTGTTGAATCACGTAGTGCCGCTGACCTGCTATCCGACGGATGAACGAATAGAGAGGTTCCATTTGATAAAACCGATAAGAAACGCTCTTCCCCTTCCGTTGATAGCGAAGTTCATACAAACGTTCCCGTTGCTGGATTTGCATGATGCCTATACCCAAACTCCCGTGAATCGGCTTCGCATATAGGAGAGGATGCCGTTTACTCATGGCCTGCAGGGTATTTAGCGATGTCAATGGTTTCGTTTCGGGAATGTACACACTCGTTACCGGAGATTGAAGCAAGAGCCGGTACACTTCATCTTTTCCAAAGAAATCAGGATTGAAAATCGGGATCTCGTATCTGTCTTTCAACTCCTGTTTTGCAAATTGAACGGGCGCCCACATCTCCGCACTGCGATGGGGGACGCGATTGTAGATCACATCGGGAAATGGAAACTCCTTATAGACCCATTTCTCCCCCTTTCCTTTACCTGTAAGGGTTAATCCGTTGATTCTTTCAGTGGTCCAGTTGATATCTTTGGGTGTAAAGACGAATGCGGTTGTACGCAGATCACGCGCCGCCCGCACATATTCGCGCAAAATGTTACGCCCGCGGATAAAGTGAATCTGATCATTTTTCGGACCGGTCGTTAAAATTCCGATGAGTGGACCGATTTTTAAAACCCCCTCTTCCCATTTCATACCCATTCGTTCATCCCACGTGTGTACCTCGTTCCCAAAGATCAGCTCGACGCCACCCGTTGTCCTTCCTTCGATGAACGCATCCGCTCTATACTTACCCCACGAGAAAGGAATGTATTGTCCGACCTTCAGTTTCAATGTCTCCCTTAATTTGCGCGGAAGTACGATTCGGCAGTGAATCAAATGATTCGAATCTTTGTGTAATAAATGGGGTCTCATTGCTGTTCCTCCCAAGCTCTGAGACATCTTATCGAGATATTCTATGAAAAAATAAACAGCCAGGTTACGAATTTAACCTGGCTGCCGATTTCTTCTTCGAAGTATTCTTCTTTTTATATTCGATTCCCCAACGCTTTTTAATATCACTGTTCTCATTCCATGACATGTTCGCGCGTACCATCTCGGGGATAATTTTCAATTTCTCCTCATACAGTTTATAAGTGCTCGTATTTTCGATATTCCTCCAGATATCAACGAAGAGAGACTGGAGCGCCCATTTGTCGCACATGTAAAAATCCTTCTGATTTTCCAGACGGATAAATGGTGTCATCTTCAATTCGCGATGGTGAACGACAACCAGATAGGCGAGGCAAAGCACCGCTTGTGCGATCTCCGGCGAAACGATCCAGCTTCCCGGAGTGCGATACTCAAATCCCCCGTGTGATTTCAAGCGAATATCCCCGAGAAAACCATATTTTGGTCTTCGTTTCAATGCAGTGCTGCTCGATTCGATCATCATGACAGGAAAACCGAGATAGGTATCCAACACTTTGATCAACCGGCTCGATAAAGGTAAAGAAGAGAAATGAATGTGACCACCGATGGGAAAATTGGGGAAGGGCATGGATCCCGCCATCCACTCAAGGGAAGGGCGAGGAATCATACTCTTGGCCTGCAGGAGGGTCATGCGGAGATTCTCAAAAAGCTGCAACGGTTCACTTGCGGGGTCAGGGCGCAATTCCGCCACCGGATGGCGCCTCCCATCCCGGTTTATCGACACATCATCATATCCGACTTCACCCTTACGCGGTAAGAAACGTGAAGCAAGCACCAGTTTTCCCTGATTGGATTTCAACATGAATTCGAGGTCTGCCCCCATTTTGAAATCTCTACTCTCTGCAGGTGTTGATCGTTCCAAGGCGATCCATTCGTTGAACGCATCGACGTATAATTGAAGAAGCTTTCCCTTCAATACGGGTTCCGGATTGACATCCAAAACATAACAGAAGCCGCGCGACGATACAGCGAGACTGACAAGCCCGAAATCGAGTCCTAAAGAGTGAATGGCCCTGACAGCCAATCTGGCAATTCGGGTGGTATATTTATCTTCATCGATGGGTACTTCGCGAAAATGATGGTTTATTTTTGATATATCCCGATTGATCCATACGGATTTCTTGTCCGAGCGGTAGCAAGTAAGCACTCGCATATTAAAAACAGGAACACGGTAATAACGAGAGACACGCAGCCTCCGTTCAAATTCCCCGCGTTCCGTATCCGTATCGCGCAACGGAGTTCTCACTCCATTCAGTTGTAACATGCGGAGCATAAAGCGCCTGTCACGCGTATTCTCGATCGCAATTCGCGGATTTAATACATACCCATCATCATCGTTCCCCAACGTATTCCCCCACCGAATCACTACGTCTTGACTGGCCACCGGTTCCAAATTCTCGACTCCGGTACAATCGATCAGCCGTCTCAACAATTTCTTGGCTGACGCTTGACCGGAATGCAGAAGCAGGAATCCCATAGCCACGTCTCCTTTCACAGATCGCTTCAAGATCGAAATCCTGACAAGTACTTGGCATAAAGCATTGGACGTCGAAACGATTGAACAACGAGATGTTGTGAACCGTTCTCGGTCATCGGTTTTTTCCACGGTTTCGCATTGACTTCAATCACCCAGAGATAGCGGTCTTCATCGATTCCGATGTCAAGACCCAGTTCCCCTAACGACAGACCACACTGTTCTTCGATGACCAACGGCAACATGCGCGATAAATGATTGATTTTTCGCTGTATGCGCACGAGTTCATTCTTGTCCGCACAGATTTTACGGAGTACTTCGCGTACGGGCAACGCGTTTCCGCCTGTACTCAGGTTTGAAGTGATATCCCCACGCTGCGCAATTCGACAGAATGCTTTTGTCCTGCGCCATTTGCCCGTTTGGTCTTTCTGCATGAGAATGCGTATATCAAAAGGACGATTGTCAAACGTGAGAAGATTCAAACCCTGTTGGATCACATATTTTTTTCCCGTCTTATGAGTGCCGGTGAGTGACAAAATTTGTGCCGGCGTAGTCACGATTCCTTCTTTTGCAATCCCTTTTTTCCCCTTGATTTGGTAACTGTATCTCCCGTCTTGCAGACGCATGATTTTGATAATTCCAAGCCCCAGGGAACCGTGAATGGGTTTCATGTAGACAAGACGGTGCTCTTGCATAAAACGGATCATTTTCTCCCGTGAATCAAGCAGAATCGTGTGCGGCAGGTATCCTCTCATACGAGAATCTTTGTTTAACCATGTATGTACCTGCCATTTATCAAAAAATCCAGGGTTAAAATAGTTCGTTTGATACAAGCGCAACAATTTCGTTTTGTTTTCGATAACCCGCGGATTCTTTTCATACTTTCGCGAAATAATCTGATCATATATCACATCAGGCAACGGAAGTCTTTCTTGTACCCACATCTTGCGTTCCCCAAGAATTCTGCGAAACCACCCTTTCACAACCCCTTTCTCCCAGTGGATCTGCTCGGGAGAAAAGATGAATCCGAATAATCGTTCTTTCTCCGCTGCCTCCAGTAATCGTTCGAAGACGGCTACTTGCATACCATACGGCTTTCCTTCGTGCACATGTACCCGTGCAAGTATACCGACAAGAGGACCGAAACGAATATGGCCTTCTTCTTCTGTATACATTTGTATGCGGATCCGTTCGGGAATCCCCAATTCCTTCTGTATATCGGACGAAAGGCTGATCATATCATGGAAATTGGGCGTTTGATAGAGCACGCGAGCTTTCGTCGTCTTGCCGCCAAAATGAAGATGGACGGAACCTCCCGCATAAAGATGAAACTTCTGACAGAGTGCCCGGTGAACATAAATCACCCCGAAATGGGATGGAGATGCAGAGTGCACATATACAGGAACTGGCCCCCATTTGATCACCTCCAATCCCCCCTTATAAAACAAATCTTCCATTCCTAAAATCCGGTTGTGTATTCAGCATATTCAAGTGGACGCAACAATGACAACAGACGCACCTTTTCATCCAATAAACGCAACATTTTTCTTCCCGGACGCGGGTTGGCTTCAATAAACCACAAACCACCGTTCTGATCGACAGCAAGATCAATCCCCACTTCCCCGATCTCCCCGACTTCGTCTTCGATACAATGAGCGATCTGTTCCGCCAAACGATCCATTCGGTCGATCAACTCATCCGTATTTGTATGTTCCCATTTTTCGTTTTCCAGAAAGGTTTCGGCCCGTTGTACGCGTCCTCCTGAATGTATATTGGTCGTAACGGCGTGCTTTTGTCCGATCCGTGCTACGCGAGCCGTAACTGCCCATGTTCCGATGCGATCTTTTTGCAGGAGCCAGCGGAAATCGACCGGTTCCCCCTCCGGCGTTTGCAGGCGCTCAACCTCCTGCTGTACCAGATAGCGGCGCTTTCCGACAAATTTCTTCTGGAGCCAAGACATACGTTGGTTTTTTTTGACGAGTAATTTGTGCGACACACGATTCTCTTCCCAAGACACCATTAACCCGTTTTGGCGGAGGTGTAATTGAAACACCTGTTCTCCTTGCGTACCGTGGATCGGTTTAACAAAGACTGTTTGGTTCTGCTTCAACATTTCTACCAAGTCGGAAACGGAGCGGATCAGTCTCGTGTGTGGCAGAAAAGGAAGCAGATCATCCGAACGTCCAAGCATTTGATGGACATCCCACTTCGAGCCGATCGATCGCGTGAGAAAGGAGCAGCCGGATTGACAGAAGTAATGTTCTTCTCTTTCGATCAGAGGGCGGAAGGATGAGGGCCGCCGAACGATCTTCTGAATGACAAAATCGGGACACGGCCTCCAGACCTTTTTCCACGCGTATGTTTCATCATACGTCCACGCTTGTATACGATGGCCGCCGATATCAACAGACCCGGGGGTCACAATGTAGAGATGGTTTCCTTGTTCTTTGCCAAGGAGCACCCAGTCGCGCAAGAGTTCTGTCAATTCGCCAAACGGTGTTGATCGAGATCTGCCGGGAAGTGTATAGAGGGCGATAAATGGCCCGATTCTCCAAGTGTCTCCTCGCAGGGTCCATTTGGTTTTTCCTTTAGGAATGGCGAGCGCAGAAGCGGTATCGGCAGACATTCCGATCAAATCGTTCTCACCTTTGTGTGTTTGAATGCGCACGATCCGTTGTAATGGCCCCACTTGCAAACAGATGGATTGACCGCACTTCACATTCGTTTCTTCCAATAGATGTGACGGTAAATAAAGTGTATCGGACGTGCGTTTGCTCAAACGAACGTTTCCAATACCGACCACACATGATCCCTCCCGGAATAGAAAAGGGGCAGTACACTGCCCCTCAAGAAAAAAGATGACGGATGGTGTTGCCATCAATCTTCAAAATCATCTTCCTCATCTTCGACAAATATGTCTTCTTCGATTGGATCCTCTTCATCCTTAAACGCCGGAGGTTCTGCGCATAAAACGAATACTTTCGTGCGGCCTACTACTTCAGCCGCCATCTCTTTCTCTACACGTACCATGATTTCGCGTCCATTGTCTACGACTGATGCATCAAGGCAATTCGGTTGTTGCAAGACTTTAATCGTCACTTCCATACCTTCGCGGGTGCATAACGGGTCAAGTTCACGCAGCGGGATCTGCTCGACATAGGATACGGTATCTTTCGCCACCGCCGTTTCGCTATTGCCGTTGTAGGAGTACCAAACGTTAATGTCAAAACGTCCGTGGACTTCTACAAAATCCCCTACCAATTCCGCATCGTAGGAGTGATTCATCACCCAGCATCCACCGATCGTCGTTGGACGATTGGCAGGATTGATCGTATAGGTGTTCTCTGAGTACTTGCTCCCTTTCCCGCAAACGGCGTGTGTTAAGATCTCTCTGTAGCGAGCGCCTCTTTCAGAGCGTGCCATTCTGCTACCTCCTCATTGCAGGTAAGTAACGTGCAGGCCATCGGTTGATTCTCCGGTTGCCATAGCCAGACGAAACCCAATGTTTATTAGAAGTGTATGCGGGATATCCGTCTATGGTGCATTTGCCTCTGGTTCGTCACCAGCATGTATTCCTGCACTTCCCCTTCATACACAGATGCCTATGGTCATCTGTCCGTATATCCTATGCCCGGTGTGTTGATTGGGTACTTGGGGAGGTGCCTATTTTTCAAGTAAAAAATCAGACTCGAATGGTCGAACGAGGATCAAATAGACCCATTCATAAGGTATTTGACGAGGTTACTGAACGCGATCACGATCTCGCCGCTCAAAATGAATGATTATAAAAAATTGGAATTTCCCATTCTATCGACAAAGATGAATTGGAAAGAAGGCAAGTGGTTCTAAATTCGAGGCTTTGTTCGTGAGAGCTGGCGGAAAAGAGAGTCTATAAGTTTGATATACGATTTTAGAGGCAATCAATCTGATAAGGGCGCATAGCGGTGGGCAATACTAGCACAAAAACCGATTTCAGGGGGCTCGCGTCATGCCAGAATTCTCGAGTATCAATATTGCCCTAGGGGCCGGAGCTGCGCGGGGCTTAGCACACATCGGAGTGCTGAAATCCCTGCAGCGCCACGGCATACCCATCGCCGGCATCGCTGGCAGCAGTATGGGCGCGGTAGTAGGTGCCGCATTTGCAAGCGGTGCCTTCGAGCCGTTTACGATGGCTGCCCTTAGTGTTCGCCGGGTGGATCTGTTGCGGCTTGCTGACCTTTCATTTTCCGCCGGTGGCCTGCTTCAAGGAGAACGGGTCCGAACGAAACTCGAGGGATTAATCGGCAATCCTAAGTTCGAAGATCTGGAGATTCCCCTTGCGATTGTCACTACTGACGTTCAATTGTCAGAAACCGTTGTCTTAACCCACGGCAGTGTAATTGATGCGATTAGGGCCAGCATATCGGTTCCAGGGCTCTTTGCCCCCGTAAGAGCAGATGGTCGGCTACTGGTCGATGGTGGGCTTACCAATCCAGTACCGGCCAACGTAGTCCGCACGTTTTCGGGTCGCTATACGGTGGCTGTGGAAATTGGTTCCGATCGGGATGTCTGGACTCGTGCAGGTACCTACGCCCGAGTCCGGATGAACCGCTTGCGCAATTTTGTGTCGGAAATACCGTATCCCCGTGCCTTGACAATGGGGGAGGTCCTTCAAATTCTAAACAGGATGGCTTCCACCCGGAGGCGTGGTTCAGGCTACGGCCTCTTTCGGATGCTCTTGGTGAGTCTGGAGATATTGGAAACCGAGTTGGGAGCCCATAGTCGCTCCTTGCAGAAGGCAGATTATATTGTGCGGCCGCACGTCGGTCACATTGATGGTCACCGGTTCGATCTCGCTCGCCAAGCCATTGAGGCAGGTGAGAAAGCCGGCGAGGAACTTGTGAGTGTTCTGAATGGGTTGCGGCAGCCTGCTGACCATTTACACAGGTTCGCTGTTGTTTCAACGCCCCCACCAGGTAACTAGGTTCAATCCCAAGGTGAGACCGGCAACAAAACCTTGAAGGCGATATGATTCACGTTCCGCACATACCCTTTCCTATTCTTGTCATAGTAGTGGATTGAAACGGCGGACAAGATATGAACAGTACAGAGAAAGGTGGGAGATTGATGCCAAATCACAAAGACATTTTCCGAAACAAACGGGACTTTGCGAGGGCCGAGTTTGCCACCGAGCTGTACAAACCCGCAGGAATTCCACGCCCGCGGGAGAAAAAATCGCAAGTCGTGCAATACACCAAGTGGGACTTTACCCATAAGTCTTTGAAGCGGCAAATGCACGAAAAAGACGGCCGCGACACCTAATGAAAAATTGACCTGCAGAGTAACGCCTGCAGGTCATCCTACAATTCGAACCACATCCCTTTTTGTGCCACGTGAACAGGGCGACCGAAATATTGTGTCCCCTCCTGTCGAATCGTTTCGGGATGATAGTCGGGATACAGATGCGTAAGACATAAGTCTTTCACATCCGCCTTCTTAGCGATTTCTGCCGCCTGTTTTGTAGTCAAATGCCCGATCTCTGCCGGACCTTCATCTGCAATCAGCCAGGAGGCTTCACAAATAAACAAATCCGCCTCTTCGGCAAGCCGTTCAATCTCCGGACAAGGCCCTGTATCGGCCGAAAAGACAAACTTCTTTCCATCCTTTTCAACGGCGACTGCCAACGTTGGGATGGCGTGGTTGACAGCAGCAAAACGCACGGTAGCCCCGCACAATGTTAAAACTGTATCAGCAAAAATGGGGGTGGCAATCACGTGATCTTTCATTGTCACTTTCGCGAAATCGTTTTTGGGTTCTCCGTTCGCATATACGGCAAGTGGACGATCCCTTTTTCCCTGCGCGCGTTCAACCATGATCGCATACTTAAGAACACCAAGATCAGAAACGTGATCATGGTGATGATGGGTAATAATAAGCGCATCCAAATCATTGAGGGAAATATGCCGCGTCATTTCCGCAAGAACTCCACTTCCGATATCGATCAGAAAATGACCTGTCTCTGTCTGTACCAGAAGACCCGTTGTGGTTCCCCCAGGAGCAGGATAGGGGCCATATTCGCCAAGGATACCGATTTTCAGCAAAACTCTGTCTCCTTTCATCCGACAAAAAACGTCAGAAATCTCTGTCAAAACACGAATAAAGACGAAAGATCTCATTTCCATGGGAATAGTATGACGTGTAAAATGGCTTGATTCGAAACGCTTCTTTGAGTCATAACCGTCGAATCATAGAGGAAACTTTTCTGATTCCCGGAAAGTTTACATGTATGTAAACAATTCCATCTTATATATACTACCCCGAGTTCAAAAACCCTTTGCCATGTAGCAAAGGGCTTTATCACTCATCTGTTGATGATCCCTCTAATGTGTGCATTCCTTGCAGTAGGAGAATTCTTGACACATATCGCCGGTTTCGTTTTTTCAATTCATGATTCTCACGTTGTAGACGCGCAATTTGCCTCATTTGGTTTTGGGCGTTAATCTCCAAGAGGTTCATTAAGATGCGTCGGCCTGTACGCAGTTGGGAGATCCTTTTTTCCAGTTCACGTACCCTCTCCTCCCACATCTGTTCGCCATGCATCGTCAAAGGAGATTTCACCTCTTTCTTATCCTGATACATCAAGTATATGCCATGAAAATTGTCTTAAAACATGAGACTCCGCTTTTTCAGTTGTTCTACAACATGTTCATCCACATATACGCTGCCCAAATCCCCCCGATGCTCTGCGCCCGCACCATGGAAATCGGAACCTCCAGTGGCGATCAAACCTAGGTTTTCGGCCATTTGCGAAAACCGTTTACGTTCTTCGGGGGAGTGATCGGGATGCAATGCTTCCAGGCCGAGAAGACCTTCGGGGATCAATTCTTCCACGATCGCATCTTTTCCGACCAAACCGGGATGAGCGATCACCGGTACGCCTCCAGCTTCGCGAATCAAGCGTACCGCTTGTCCGGGATGCAATTTGAACCTCTCTACATAGCCCGGCCGCCCTTTCCCGATCCAGCGATCAAATGCATCACGGATATCACTGGCATACCCCATACGCACCAGGACCCGAGCGATATGGGGACGACCGACTGATGCGCCTTTTGCCTCGGCCAATACGTCTTTCTCGCTGATCTGTATGCCTGCTGTCCGAAGTTTTTGAAGGATACGATCCATACGCGTCAGTCGTTCTTCCCGCAGTTGAAGAAACAAATCTTGTAAAACTGTGGATGAGCGGTCAAAATAATAACCCAGAACGTGTACTTCTTTCCCTTCATATTCCGTGTTAATCTCGACTCCCGGCACGATTTCTATACCATATTGAGTCCCGGCTTCGAGAGCCTCTTCGATCCCATCCGTCGTATCATGATCGCAAACCGCAACACCGGAAAGACCATTTTTCTTGGCTAACTCGACCAATTCGCGCGGAGAAAACGTTCCATCCGAAGCGGTTGTATGGGCATGCAAATCGTAACGAGTTGACATCGGTATCCCTCATTTCATGTTGTAAGTCTAATATGGAAACCTTGTGGTTAGGCGGGCGAATGCTTTGCGTTCGCGCTCCGTGGAGGTCGTTTCAGCGGGTATATGCATTGCGCTTATGCTCCGTGAAGGTAGTCATTGCGGGCAAATGCTTGGCGTTCATGCTCCGTGGAGGTCGTCTCGCTTGGAATATATTTGCTTGTTGCGAGACGACCTCCAAAGTCGCTGTTTCACGCCAAGCATTTGCCGCTTACAGGCTGGAAAGGAAACGAAACGCCCTTCAAAGTCGCTATTACGCGCAATGCATATACCCTTTTACATCCGAAAGGAAGCGAGACGTCCTCCAAAGTCGCTGTCTCACGCAAATCATTTCGCCCACCCAAAGACACTTTTCATCCTCTGATGTAGCCGCTTGCTGAATAAGGGTTACAAGGTTCGAAAGCTAGTCTTATGTGGCAAAAAGAAATTGGAAGCTGCAAATAAAAAAGGAGTGGCTTTTGGGTGGATGTATCGCTTTGCAGCGAAGAGGTGAGTTGAAGGTCGTTCCGCAACTCTATTTAGAATCCGAGCGGAACGACCTTCATCGAACCCAAGCGCAAAGCGATACATCCACCCAAGCACTAATCCTCAAAGCAGCCCCCACGCTGCCAGTGGCTTTTTATGGCGCTGCACATGCGGGACTACTTCAATGTTTGTTTTAGTACGCGCAGCCAATTCTCACCCATTAATTTCTTCGTAACGGTTTCCCCGTACTCTTTAATCAGGACCTCAAGGAAACGCGAATAATCGGATCCGTTACGCAAATCCAACATCGTTCGTTCAATCCCGTCGAAATCAGAACCGAAACCGACAGCATCTTCTCCCGCCGTGTGAAGCATGTGATCAACATGGAGCAACAGGTCGTTGATCGTCGCTTCCCCGTCACGGATGAAGTAAGGTACGAACGTAACCCCTACCAAGCCGCCCGTACTTGCGATTGCACGAATCTGTTCATCGGTCAAATTTCTACGGTGAAAATAAACCGCTTTTGCATTCGAATGTGAAGCAATGACAGGTGCTCGCGTTTCTTCCAAAACATCCCAAAAACTCCGTTCACCCAAATGGGATACGTCCACCAGCATGCCCAAGCGATTCATTTCACGAATCACTGAACGGCCAAACGGTGTGAGTCCACGATCCTTTTTCTCCCCAACTCCATCCGCAATACAATTACCGTTATTCCAGGTCAATCCCATGGCGCGTACTCCAAGATCATATAAGCTGCGGAGGATTCTCAGGTCACCCTGTATGCAATCTCCACCTTCAAGAGATAGCATACCCGATTTGATTCCTTTCGCATGATTTTCGAGCACATCCTGATACGTGTATACAGCACCGAGCCGTTTTCCGTCAGCGATTTCCCGTTTAAACGTCTCGATATACTGTAATACGCGTGTCAGCATGGCGGGAGGCTCGTGTTCGGGTTCCACAAATAAAGCGAAAATTTGTAAGTCAACACCGCCTTCTACCATGTGATGATAACTCTGTTGGAGACTGGTACGATCTTTATAAAAATCAAGCCCTTCTTCCTCGATACGAAGTAGAATGTCGGCATGACCATCCACCAAAAAGCCGTTTGCTTGATTCATAGAATACGTCCTCCTTATAACTCCCCTAACAAAAGAGGCCTCCATCCAAGTATATTCTCCATCACACATCCTTTGAAGCGAAGCGGATTATGAACGATAAAAAACCTGTTTTCCTTTTCGGATAAACAGGTTCCATGGAGTCTCAAGTTTATGTCAATCATACAAGCAGTCAACGAGGCTCAACAATCAACTTGATTGCGGTTCTTTCCTCGCCATCAATCATGATATCTGTAAATGCAGGAATACAAATCAGGTCCATTCCGCTAGGTGCTACAAAACCTCTTGCAATCGCTACTGCTTTTACTGCTTGGTTTAAAGCTCCGGCACCGATGGCTTGTATCTCAGCACCACCGCGTTCGCGAAGAACTCCTGCCAGAGCGCCCGCAACAGAATTAGGATTGGATTTTGCTGAAACTTTTAATACCTCCATGGGATAAGAACCTCCTCGAAGTATCGGATAAATAAGACACTTCTACTATATTCGGGGTTCTTGTAAAAATTCCTTCAGTTCCGTCGCTAATATTCACAAAATTCCACCCGTTCCGGTGTGACCGAAACGCGCGTTATCGTTTTCGCCCGTCCATTCGTCTCCAGATCGACCACTACAGCATGTAATTGTGCAGGACCTGCTTCGATCTCGAATTTCACTGGCATCTGTGTCAAGAATTTTTGGATCACCAGATCGCGTTTAATTCCAATTATCCCGTCATACGGACCACACATGCCAACATCTGTAATGTAAGCCGTTCCTCCGGGCAAGATACGAGCATCTGCCGTTTGTACATGTGTATGTGTGCCGATAACTGCCGAAACCCTGCCGGCAACGTGCCAAGCGAGAGCCAGTTTTTCCGAGGTCGTCTCTGCGTGAAAATCGATAAAAATATGATCGGTCGCATCCGATAGTTCTTCTAAGATCTTATCGAGCACCGTGAACGGGGAATCAAAGTCACCCATGAAAGTACGCCCGAGGAGATTAATGACTGCTACATCGACATTTCCTGTCTTCACGATCGTATACCCCATGCCCGGCGCGTGGATCGGATAGTTAGCTGGTCTAACTATCCTCCGTTCATCGGCAATAAAGTTGAAAACATCCTTATTGTCCCACACGTGATTTCCCATCGTTAGAATATCGATTTTTGCATCGAAGAGCGCCTCCGCCAAACGCAACGTAATGCCACGTCCGTTCGCGATATTCTCCGCATTAGCGATCGTTAAATCGGGCTGAAAGCGTTCGACTAATCTCGGCATCCACGTTTCGACGATCAATCGTCCCGGTTGACCAACAATATCTCCTAAGAATAAAATGCGCACAACGATCCTCCTGACACCTACTTGGAAAATTGGTGCGTTTACATATTGTAAACGAATACCTTCCCGCCATCTCGATAGGCAACCAAATCCTGTTCCTCGGTGATTCCTTCTTGATGATGCAAAAGATGTTCAATCACTTCATCTTGCGCTTCCATATCTTCCATTCGAAGTTCTATCGGATCCAGTAATATGTATGATTCGAAGTGCTCCTGAATCAGCGCGGTAACCAATCGTATCTCGGAAAGAGATAAATGATTCAAAGATTGTGTATATGTAATAAACGTAACTTCGTTCAGAACCGATCGGCTAAAGGTTCCCCATTTATTAACAGTATGATCAAATTCCTGCATCGCCACAAAATAATCTTTCACTTTTGAAAGGAATTTTTGGAACGTTTCTTCTTCGATGAATCCATTCAATAAAAACGTTAATATCACAAACTTCCCCTTATGTACAAAACGAATGGTTGATACTTGGGGATAGCGAATCAGCATAGAAATCAACAAATGAATTCCTTTGGATTCTTTGAAACGAGATCGCATTCATGTCACTACTTTCTACGGCTTTTTGGCAATACTGCAAAATAAATTCGCCGTCTCTCTTCAATCTCCTTCAGGTAAAACACGTTAGCTCATGAGAAGCATGGAAAAAAATAAAGCAGCCGAAGAGGCTACTTTATTTTGCGTATTCGACGGCTCTGGTCTCACGGATCACCGTGACTTTAATCTGCCCAGGGTAATCAAGTTCATTCTCAATTCGTTTTGAGATTTCCCGAGAGACGCGTACCGATTCTGCGTCATCAATTAGCTCAGGCTTAACGATAATTCGTATTTCGCGACCCGCTTGTATAGCATATGACTTGTCCACGCCTTCAAACGATTCGGCGATTTCTTCCAATTTCTCAAGACGTTTAATATATATATCGAGTGTTTCACGGCGAGCACCCGGTCGGGCAGCAGATAGAGCATCAGCCGCACCAACTAACAAAGATATAGGCGACGTATATTCCATATCACCATGATGAGCACCGATCGCATTGATCACGACGGGATGTTCTTTATACTTCTTAGCCAGATCAAGACCGATCTCAACATGGGAACCTTCCACTTCGTGGGTAATCGCCTTCCCTATATCATGTAACAATCCGGCGCGCTTCGCCAAATTTATATCCAATCCCAGTTCCGCCGCCATCAATCCAGCAAGATGCGCAACTTCAATTGAATGTTTTAAAACGTTTTGACCGTAACTGGTCCGATATTTCAAGCGACCGAGGATTTTGATCAAATCGGGGTGTAAGCCGGTTACGCCCGTTTCGAAAGTCGCTTGCTCTCCTTCTTCACGAATACGCTCGTCGATTTCACGACGTGCTTTTTCAACCATTTCCTCGATTCGAGCGGGATGGATACGCCCATCCGCAACCAATTTCTCCAAAGCCACACGGGCGATTTCCCTGCGTACGGGATCAAATCCAGACAGAATGACTGCCTCCGGTGTATCGTCGATAATAAGGTCGATCCCTGTTAAAGTTTCTAGGGCTCGAATATTTCGCCCTTCACGACCGATAATACGGCCTTTCATTTCATCATTCGGTAAAGCTACAACTGAAACGGTAGTTTCCGCAACATGATCGGCAGCACAGCGTTGAATCGCCGTACAGATGATCTCCTTTGCTTTCTTATCCGCCTCCAGCCGCGCCTGTTGCTCAATCTCTTTCATGAGCATAGCAGCTTCATGACGGCATTCCGCTTCTACATTCGAGAGAATCAAATTGCGCGCTTCTTCTCGTGTCAAACCGCTAATTCTTTCTAATTCGGCCGCTTGAGCCCGATAGAGCTCTTCAACTTGCTCCCTCATCTCTTCCACATTACGTTCTTTTATCGCCAAAATTTCTCCGCGCTTCTCAATCGCTTCGGTCTTACGATCAAGCGTTTCCTCTTTCTGAAGTAAGCGTCGCTCAAGTCGTTGAATCTCGTTACGCCGCTCGCGGATATCTTTTTCGGCTTCGGAACGCAGCTTGTGTACTTCTTCCTTCGCTTCGATGATCGCTTCCTTCATCTTGGCTTCCGCTTCCCTCGTAGCTTGGTCGACGATCTGGGCTGCACGTTCTTCGGCGGATTGGATCTTTCTCTCCGCGAAAGAACGCCGTAAGACGTAGCCGATCGCCATACCCACCAACAGGAAGATTAAGGAAAAAGCAACAATCAAGAGGTATGACATATGGGTAACGCCTCCTTGCTCAGAAACGTATCAGTCTGAGCTAGACGACGCAGACCCTCTAATAGGTTGTATAAATCGGTACATCAGACTGTCAACTTGACAGTGACCGATCAAGCTGCTCATACGCAATTTAATTGTAACTTTTGTGTCAATCATTGTCAAGATTGGAGGTGTTTTTGATGGTTCGCAAGATTTCCTGAATCGTACCCATACGATATCCTCTACGAGCAAGAAAAGAGCCAAGCCGGCGCGTAAGTACCCGTTCATCAACGTCCCTCATTTTCGCGAGGCGCGCACGAGCCAGAGCAAGCGCAGTCTTTTGATCATCCACACATGCGGAAGCTAACACTTCATCGATCACTTCATCCGCGATACCTTTTTGTTGTAATTCAAAACGCAACATGCGCTCACTTCGCGGCCGATCTTGCAATCGACTTCGCACAAAGCCTTCCGCGTAACGTTTGTCGTCTACATATCCGTATTCGGACAAAAATTGAAACACCTGCTGGATAACGGCTTCCGAAAATCCCTTTCGCACAAGATACACACGAAGCTGATAGGCGGAACGGGGCCGGGCGGCGAGATACTTGATTGCAAGATCCTTGGCAAAGCCGAGTTGTTCTTCCGCACGGAGGGCATCCAACTCCTCCGAGGATAACACCTGCCCCACCCGCAACTTCGCTTTCACAACCACTTCGCGTCTTACACGCAAAACCGGATCACCGTTTATAAACACGCATACCCGATCATGGCTGGAGCGCTCCGCCTTAATCGCAGTGATCGTATGCTTATCCATTACTCGTCGATCAAGGAATCACTAAAAATCCCTTCAAATTCGTCAAAGCTCTCATCGGTTGCGGCTGGAACGCTGACCTTCGCTCCCGGACCAGAGACATTATAATATTCGCGAATCTTCTCCTCAATCTGATTAGCAATCTCCGGATGCTCCTTGAGGAATTGTTTCGCATTTTCACGCCCCTGGCCCAAACGTTCGTCTTGGAAAGAATACCAAGCACCGCTCTTCGTGATGATATCTAGTTCGGTTCCCATATCGATAATACTGCCCTCGCGGGAAATCCCTTCGCCGAACATGATATCAACATCAGCCGATTTAAAAGGCGGCGCGACTTTATTCTTCACCACTTTAATTTTCACGCGATTTCCAACGAGTTCATTCCCCTGCTTCAGGGCTTCGGCCCTGCGCACTTCCAAGCGGATCGTGGAATAAAACTTTAACGCTCTTCCCCCCGTCGTGGTTTCCGGATTACCGAACATCACGCCTACTTTTTCCCGGATTTGGTTAATAAAAATCGCGAGTGTCTTCGATTTGGAAATCGCTCCCGACAACTTTCTCAGCGCTTGGGACATGAGTCTCGCCTGCAAGCCAACGTGAGCATCTCCCATCTCCCCGTCGATCTCAGCTTTGGGAACGAGAGCGGCAACCGAGTCGATTACGATGACATCTACAGCACCGCTGCGCACAAGCGCCTCCGCGATTTCGAGCGCCTGTTCCCCGGTATCCGGTTGTGAGATCAGCAATTCGTCGATATTGACTCCAAGCTTCTGTGCATACACAGGATCCAAGGCGTGCTCCGCGTCAATAAATGCCGCTTGACCGCCGATTTTCTGCACTTCTGCGATCGTGTGCAATGCGACGGTTGTCTTACCGGACGATTCGGGACCGTATATTTCAATAATCCTGCCGCGCGGAAAACCTCCGACTCCAAGTGCAATATCGAGCGCGAGAGACCCGGAGGAAACGGTTTCCACCGACATCATGTTTGTTGCTTCTCCAAGTTTCATGATCGAGCCTTTGCCAAATTGTTTCTCGATAAGGCGCAACGCCTGATCTAAAGCTGCTTTACGGTCGCTCAAACTATACAACCCCTTCTTATGAACTCATTTCCATTCTTATAATTCGCGATCAGCGACAATCATTCCTGCTGCTATTATTTTAATCGATTCTACGCCAGAATGCAAACGTTTGTTCGTAATTGGTAGGGGTAATAAGGCTTGGGTGGATGTATCGCTTTGCGCTTGGGTTCAATGAAGGTCGTCGTAGCGGGCATATGCTTGGCGTTCAGGCTCCGAGGAGGTCGTCTCAGAGGGTATATGCATTGCGCTCATGCTCCGTGAAGGTCGTCTCGCATGGAATCATAATCAAATGTTGCGAGACGACCTTCAAAGTCGCAATTACGCGCAATGCATATACCCCCATATCGTCCAAAAGGTAGCGAGACGACCTCCAAAGTCGCTGACCCACGCAAAGCATTACGCCCGCTCGAAGACACTTTTCATGATCTAATGACGCCGCCCATACAGCATGGAGGCATAAATAAAAATTGCCCTCGAATCATCGAAGGCAATTTCCGCCCCGCCGTTGAAACGCGCACGCGACTTGGGCTGTACGGAAGAGACTAACGGCGTCCGCTCACCGTGCGTTCACGCGGCCGAGCCGGCTCTAGGTTGACGCGTGTTCCGTTGATCCGCGATTGACGCAATGCTTCATACACGAACGGAGCCGATTCCTGTTCCACTTCCAGGAACGTAAACTTGTCAAAAATGTCGATCTTGCCGATAGCTTGTCCTGGAACTCCAGCTTCTTCCGAGATCGCGCGGATTAAATCGGAAGGACCGATCTTCGCGCTTCGGCCGATATTCAGGAAGAAACGCACCATTCCCGGAGCTCCTCCCGTTTCACCGAAATCATAATTGTCTTCAGCCTCACGGGAAAGCTCATCGGAACTGGCCAATTTGAGCGCTGCCGCCGCGAGGTCGATCGGATCGAATTCATCCACAAGGTTGCCAAGAACAGCACGATAATGGGATACTCCACCCTCTTGCACAGCGGTACGCAAACGCTCGCGCCACATTTCCGCTTGGCGTTCCGCAACATCCGCAAGTGAAGGAACTTCCCGCGGAACGATCTTTGCTTTTGTTTCTTTTTCAATCATTTTCAACAGTTTAAATTCACGCGGTGTCACAAGCGTGAGCGCCAAACCGTGTTTACCCGCTCTCCCCGTGCGTCCGATGCGGTGGACGTACGATTCGGGATCTTGCGGTATGTCATAGTTGATCACGTGCGTGACATTCTCCACATCGATGCCGCGCGCCGCCACATCGGTAGCTACAAGCATCTCGATCTCGCCATTGCGAAACTTCTTCATGACGCGATCCCGCTGCGCTTGTGACATATCCCCGTGCAAGCCGTCCGCCATATACCCGCGGGAGATCAAAGCTTCCGTCAACTCATCAACGCCTCGCTTCGTCCGGCAAAAAATGATCCCCAAAGGCACATCCTCCGAATCGATGATACGGCACAAACTCTCTAATTTGTTTCGTTCCAGTACCTTATAGTACACTTGATCGATTAACGGTACGGTCACTTCTCCGCGATTAATCGTCACATTTTTCGGGTTACTCATATATTTGTTAGACAGCCGTTTGACTTCCGGCGGCATCGTCGCAGAGAACAACAGGGTTTGACGATCAGCGGGGGTTTCTTTTAAGATCGTTTCGATATCATCGATAAATCCCATATCCAACATTTCGTCCGCTTCATCGAGAACAACCGTGCGCAGCTTATCCAACTTTAACGTACCGCGGCGAAGATGGTCGAGCACACGCCCCGGAGTACCGATCACGATTTGTATTCCTTGTTGCAGCGCTTTGATCTGATGCCCAATCGACTGCCCGCCGTAGATCGGGAGTGTGCGCACTCGCTTATAGCGCGCGATCTTCCGCAATTCCCCCGCCACTTGGATGGCGAGTTCACGCGTGGGTGTTAACACCAGCGATTGGACATGTCTCGCATTGGTCGCCATCTCGATCAAAGGAACACCGAATGCGGCTGTTTTACCCGTCCCCGTTTGCGCCTGCCCGATCACATCGAGACCCTCTAAAATCAAGGGAATGCATTGTGCCTGTATAGGGGACGGTTCCTCAAACCCCATGTCACTGATCGCTTGTTGTACTTTTTTATTCAAATTCAGATCTAAAAACGTTGTCATCATATCACCTTTCTGTTTTCATACATTGAAGAATGGCATGAAGAGCAGCCTTGACGGAACGCATGCGAATTTGTGCACGATCTCCCCGAAAATGATGCTCATGCACGACCGTCTCATTTTTATGACTCACGGCAATGTAGACGAGCCCCACAGGCTTCTCCGGAGTCCCACCACCTGGTCCGGCAATTCCCGTAATCGCGATCGCCCAATCACTTTGGCTTCTTTTCCGGCATCCTTCTGCCATCGCTTTCGCACATTCGCTTGAAACTGCACCGTAATTGTTCAGTATGTCCTCAGAAACATACAAAATTTCTCTTTTTGCGCGATTGCTGTATGTGAGATAGCCGGCCGTGAAATAATCGGAACTGCCCGGGATATCGGTGATCGCCGCTCCTAAAAGGCCGCCCGTACAACTTTCGGCGACGCTAACTGTTTCCTTGCGTTCGCGCAAAAGCTTGCCAACCGCGACGGGAAGCGTTTCATCGTCTATACCGTATATGTATGTACCTAATCGATTGCGCAATTCTTGCTCGACAGGAGCGATGAGACGATATGCCTGATCTTCCGTCTCTGCCTGAGCCGTTATGCGCAAGGAAACCTCACCCTCCGACGCGTATGGAGCGATCGTAGGATTGCTCTGCTTACGTATCAAATCGGCGATCTTCATTTCCATCATCGATTCGCCGATCCCGGCCATTCGCAAGATGCGGGAGCGTATCGTCTTCTTCTGCCCGTGAAGCGAACGAATCAACGGTACGACTTGTTCCTCGTACATCGGTCTCATCTCCGTAGGAGGACCAGGAAGCAAGAAAAAGTGTGTCCCATTTTGTTCGATATACATACCAGGCGCTGTACCTCTGGGATTTTTCAGGATCATCGCTCCTTCAATCACCATGGCCTGCTTCCGGTTGTTCTCGCTCATCGTTCGTCCGCGCTGCGTAAAAAAAGCTTCTAACTCCGCTAAAACTTCCGGATCCAGGATGAGAGGTTTGCCTAAAAAATCGGCGACTGCTTCGCGCGTGAGATCATCTTCCGTCGGTCCAAGCCCGCCCGTCAAGATCACCAAGCTTGATCTCGAACTTGCGAGCTGCAACGCTTCTCGTAACCGAGCTCGATTGTCACCAATCACTTGGTGATAATAAACACCGATGCCCTCTAGCGGCAAACGGGCAGATATGTATTGTGCGTTCGTATTGGCGATTTGTCCCATTAGCAATTCCGTTCCCACTGCAATAATCTCGGCTTTCATTCTCCATCACTCTCCCCTCAAACGCATCGGATACGAACGAAGAAAGGAAGATAGGCCAAGGCTCTACCTTCCCTGGATGGCTACATTTCACCTTCAGCGATCACATGTTTATTCTTGATAAAATAATCAATCCCTGAAATAATCGTGACAGCTACCGCAATATAGATCATGATCTGATCAAACGGAAATCCGATATAGGAAAAGGGAAAATTATTAAGCATCAATGCGATGACACCGATCACTTGAAAAACGGTCTTCATTTTTCCGAGTTTACTGGCAGCGATCACTAACCCTTCGGCGACCGCAACAAGTCGGAGACCCGTCACAGCAAATTCACGCGAGATGATGACGATCGCAACCCATGCTGACAAGCGTTGCAATTCAACCAGTGAGATCAAAACTGCGGAAACGAGGAGTTTATCCGCAAGCGGATCGAGAAATTTACCGAAGTTCGTCACCATCTTGCGTTTTCGCGCAATATATCCGTCTAAACCGTCTGTAACAGCCGCAATCGTGAAAATTAAGGCGGCAATCAACTCGCTAACCGTCGTCGTCTGCCCCCCGATCGATAGCGTACCCAAATTGTAGCGCACAAGCAAGAAGAGCATTACCACCGGAACCAAAAAGATTCTGGCCAGCGTGATGCGGTTAGCCAGATTCAACTTAGACACCCTCCCCCGCGAGGTCGAAATCATAAGCGTGAGTGATGCGAACCGGAACCATGTCACCCGGTTTCGTATCTTTCAGATTGCTGACATAAACCACGCCGTCGATCTCTTTGGCATCATACTCTGTTCTGCCAATCCAGATATCCGGATCTTCCTCATCTCGTCGTTCAATCAAAACGCGCAGTGTTTGGCCGACAAGACGGGCATTTCTCTCCATCGCGATTTCGCGACCGATCTCCATTAGTATATTCGCACGACGCTCTTTGACATCTTCCGGAACCTGACCATCCATCGAAGCAGAGGGAGTTCCTTCTTCCGGGGAATAGGTGAACACGCCTAGATGATCAAATTTTATCTCTCGAACAAACGCACACAAGTTTTCGAAATCCTGCTCGGTTTCACCTGGAAAACCGACGATGATGGAAGTACGCAGAGAAATCTGGGGAATACGCGCACGGATCTTATCGACGAGTTTCCGAATCTGTGCTTGGTGCCCGGGACGTTGCATCGCTTTTAAAATATGGTCTTCCGAATGCTGCAAAGGCATATCGATATATTTCGCCACTTTGGGAAGACGCGCGAAAGCATCGATCAATTCGTCGGTGAAAAATCCAGGGTATGCATAGTGCAAACGAATCCATTCGATGCCTTCCACCTCATTAAGCGCCTCCAATAATTGAGGGAGTCGCCGCTTACCATATATATCAAGACCATACTGTGTGGAATCTTGCGCGATCAACATGATCTCTTTGACGCCTTGCGCCGCAAGCATTTCCGCTTCAGCCACGATCGATTCGATCGGGCGCGAACGGAATTTTCCTCTCATTTTAGGAATAATACAGAATGTACAGGAATGGTCACAACCCTCCGCGATCTTGATATAGGCGGATGCGCCTCCCGCATGCTTGCGAGGAGTCCATTCATCATAAATATAGACGGGATTGTTTACAAAGCGAGGTTTTTGGCCAGCGAGTGCCGATTGAACCACTTCATCAATCCGGTGATACTCCCCTGTGCCTACAAGCCCGTCAATTTCAGGAATCTCCGTGATCAACTCATCTTGAAAACGCTGCGCCATGCAGCCGGCAACGAGGACGGCCTTCGCTTTTCCCTTCTCTTTCAATTGAGCCATACTCAGAATCGTTTCGACCGATTCGGCTTTTGCAGCATCAATGAATCCACATGTATTGACAACAATGACGTCCGCCTCTTCCGGATTATCAATGACTTCATACCCCTTATCCGAGGCGAGTCCCATCATCACTTCAGAATCTACGAGATTTTTTTCACAACCGAGTGTCACTATGGCTAGTTTTTGACTCATGGCGATCCTCCAGACATAAAAAAGGCTTGAATCTAAGCTTCAACGAAAAAGGGGATCAGAGTGGAAGCCTTTTTTGTCATCAGGAAAGCGTCAATTGTGGTTCAAGGTTACCCTAACTGATGCTTTCTTCGATGAAAAAACGGAATACAGGCACATTCTTTCCACAGTATATACGAAAGTATATAAGGAGTCAAAAATATTTCAACCCCGTTCTCGAGGTTGTTTAAAGAGGCTTTATTCGAAGTGCTTCAATCATGCACATTCGAACTGTGAAAACAGCCTTTTAAACACGCTCATCAACGGGGTTTTCACTTAACGATAATTGACAAACTGCAATTCGATCGGTAAATCGGCTTCTCGGAGCATGCGAATCACTGCTTGCAATTCGTCTTTACTTTTTCCGGAAACGCGCACCTGATCACCCTGGACGGATGCTTGTACCTTGAGCTTCGAATCTTTGACAAGCTTCACGATCGTTTTCGCATGCTCCTGAGAGATCCCTTGCTTGATTTTAATCGTTTGGCGAACTGTTCCCCCTGCTGCCGGTTCAATCTTCCCGTATTCGAGAGCCTTCAGTGAAACCCCTCGCTTCACAAGCTTCGTTTGCAGGATATCTGTCACCGCATTCAATTTATACTCATCATCACCGACCAGGATGA